>NZ_JBWKFL010000017.1:35507-161209 GCF_056434305.1 Streptomyces sp. NPDC044061
TGGACGACCTGCGGAGTTTGTGTCTCGCGGCCTGTCTGGACGACCCCTGACTCCCCCCCCCCCCCTGGGCCACCTGTCGTCCGCCTGTCTGACCGCCCGGCGCGCCGCTCCTCAGGAGCGACGCGCCGCGGTTCCGGTGATCGTGCACCGCCGCGGGGCCGGCCGGCACGCCCGGGGGAGTCAGCGGCCGTGGCCGCCGCGGTAGTGGCGGTCGTGGCCCGGGTAGTCGCGGTCGTCGCCGCGGTAGTGGTGGTAGTCGCGGTCGTCGCCGCGGTAGTGGCGGTGGTCGTCGCCCCAGGAGATGGCGTCGATGAAGCGCCCGTGGTCGTTGCGCAGGGTGGCGGTGTCGTCGTTCCTGTCCCACACGGAGCGGCGGCGGTCCTGGTAGAGATCGGTCTTGCTGTCGCGGCCGAATCCCGTGTGGACGCGGACGGTCGAGCGGCCGTCCAGCCAGTAGTGGCGGAAGGTGTAGGTGTTGCCGTCCCGGTCGGACAGCGTCCAGCCGGTCAGGTTCACGTCGCGACGGCCGTTGTTGGTGATCTCCACCCATTCCCGGTTGAGGGAATGGTTGGACCGCTCGTAGCGGCCGTGGATGCCGTACTGCACGTCACCGATGACCACCTTGGCGCGGTCCGGGTACGCGCTGGGACGGTCCGCGGCGGCGGCCGGCAGCGCGACCGCGCCCACGGCGACGGCCGCCACGGCGGCTGCCGCCGTCAGACGGAGCGAGCGCACGGAATCGGAAGCGGACACTGGGTCCCCCTTGCAGGGTGCGGGCACGCCCGGCGTCACGGAACGGGCCGTGGGCCGGGGTGCGGAGGTTGAGCGGCCGGACGGCCGCACACGCACACCTTCCAGCCTCGAAGCTGCGAAACTGGACATACACGACTTGTGTTACGTGTTGCGAACATATCGATGACACTCGCCTGCATCGTGCATCTATGTTGTGAAGTACGTATTTGACGCACCATCACGCCATTCCCCGCCTGGGTGCACGGCGGGTGCCACCTGAAAGTGAGCAACAACCGTGAGCCGCGGGCACCGCACGTCGGCCGCGAAGTGGTCGATTTCGCGCCTTACTTCAGTGAGGACTTGCAGGCCGGGTAGGCTTATATGATCAAATCTGCCGATGCGTACCCCCCACATACAGACGCATCAGCCTGCCCAGTCGGACGGGCCTCCCGCCGAGGGCGTTCCATCCCGCCCCAATCCGTACGACGAACTCGCCGCACTGGCGGACAATCCGCTCGACGACTTGCTCACCGAGGACGACACTCCGGCGCCCCGGGACGAAGAGGAGCCCTGGACCCCGCCCAACCACCGGCGCGGCAGCCGCCGCCGCAACCGCGCCACCGGCCTGCCCACCATGATCAGAGTCCTCGCGTGGGCACTCACCCTCGCCTGCCTCGTGACCCTCGCCGACCGCTGGGCGCTGCTCTACGCCGAGCACAAGGCCGCCGAACGGCTCAAGGACCAGCTGCACCTCACGGCGACCCCCGAGGTACGGATCGGCGGCTTCCCCTTTCTCACCCAACTGGCCGCACGGCGCCTGGACTCGGTCCGGGTCACCGTCCCCGGCATCCCGGCCCACCGGGTGACCCTCACCGAGGTCACCGCCACCGCCCACGGGATACGCGTCGACGGCGACGGACCCACCGACGTGCGCGGCGCACTCGTCCAGCGGATACACGGCAGGGTCCTGCTGTCCTTCGCCGATCTGAACCGCGAACTCGGCGCCTCACAGGTGGCCTTCACCGCCCGCGGACCCGGCCGCGTGCGCGCCGCCGGTGCCCTGCGCGTCGCGGGGCACGACCTGCGCGTACGGGCCGACGCCCGCATCCGGCGCGAGGGGCGCAACGGCATCGCCACCTCCGTCGACGGCATACGGCTCGACATCGGTGACCTCGCGACGTACCGGCCCGGCACCGGGCGCGGCGAAGGTCTCCACCTGACCCGTGCCTCGGCGCGCCGGCTCACCCGGGAGGCGGAGAAGATCAAGGCCCTGCTGGCCGTCCCGGAGATCGTGCACCGCCTGGGCGTCCCCGACAGCGCGGTGCGTGCGGCCCTGCGCGACGAGGACAAGCTCCACCGGCTCACCGGCGCGCCGCGCTTCCTGCACGACCTGACCCGCGTGAACCTCGTGGACGCGGCGCTCGCCCACCCGCGGCTGCTCGAGCGGCTCGGCCTCGACCTCTCCCTCCTCACCGCCCTGACCAAGCTCACCCGCCCGCAGATCGCCGACCGTTTCTCCTTCTCCTTCCAGCTTCCGAAACCACCTTCGGGCGCCCTGCGCCTGCGAGGCGTGACAGTGACGAAGGACGGCGTCCACGCCGACGTCGTGGGGACAGGGCTGCTGCTGGGGCGCTGAACCTGCCCACTCCTCACCGTTCAGCGCCGGCCGGGCAGGCTGCCGCACACCGAGGGGGCCCGGCGCGCGGGTCGGCTCAGCTTCATGAGCCGCGCCCGCGGTGTCCGAGGCGGAATGCTTGATTGCTGTTTGGATTCCGATGGGGGACGTTGTCGGCCAATGTGGCGCGCCCGCGCCGGACCGTCACCGAACGACCGCACCGCGCGGATCCGTGGAGCGTCGCGGAGCGGACTCGGGGGCACGTGCCCCCGGCAGGGAACGCCCCCCTTTCGCGGCGCAACGCCCGTACGCGCGCCGGGTTCCCGAGGCCGACGGCCGTGCGTCCGGGCCGGTGAAGGCTCGCGGCCTCCACCGGTGCGGCCCTTGCCCGAGGTCCACGGGAGCCGCCACGGCCGTCTCCCCGGTACGCGATCGCGAAGCAACGGGCTGCCTCGCGGGGCCACCGGGAGCGCCGGGCGGGACATGGCACGCGGGGCCTCGGCTGCCGTGTCCGGGCAGTCGAGTGTCGGCCAAATCCGGCGCCGCGAACGGGCGCAGGGAAGCTTCAGGGCCCTTGTTCCCGCCGCGCCGGGGTGATTAGGCTCCGGCTCGCTTTCGCACGTCGTACACATTTTCCACACATGACGGCCGGAATCTTCGGTCCGGCGGTCGCGTGCGCATGCGCACTTCGGCGATCTCCCACGGGGGGACCGTCAGCACGTCCAAGGGGGGTGGGGGGCATCGAGGCATCTCGGTTACCGCGGCGTGCCGACGGCGAGCTGTCCGCGCCGGCCGCCACTCCCCTCTCGCCGGCTGCCGGGACCCGTACGGGCAGCCGACGCGACGTCGCCGTCCTGTGGTGGGTCAACGCCGTCGACGGACTCGGCAGCCAGGCCTCCGGGCTGGTGTTCCCGCTCCTGCTCCTGGACCTGGGCCACGGCCCCGGAACGGCGGGCCTGTTCGCCAGTGCCGCCGCCCTCACCGGTGTGCTCCTCGGCCCGCTCGTGGCCGTACCGTCCGACCGGGGGCACCGGCGCGGCCTCATGACCGGTGCGGCGGTGGTGGCAGCCGTGGCGATGGGCGGCCTCGCCGTCGCCTGCCTGCGGCACCCGCCCCTGTGGATCCTGCTGGGTCTGGCCTTCACCGAGCGTCTGTGCGCGACGACGTACGAGACGGCGGCGCGCGGGGCGCTGTACCGGCTGGCGGCGCCCGACGACCTGCCGCGTGCCGTGGCCGGCGTCCAGGCGGGCGATCAGACGGCGCTGGTGGTGGGACCGGCGCTGGGCGGCGTCCTGTTCGGGCTGAGCCGTTTCCTGCCGTTCGCCGTCGACGCGGTCTCCTATGCCGCGGCCGCCCTCGGGGTGCGGGCCATCCGCACCCCCCTCGACTCTCCGGTCGTTCCCCCGGCGTCGACGGACACGTCCCGTGCCGCATCGACTGCCGCCGGCGGCAAGGCGGGCGCGCCGTGGCGGGCGGGCCTCCTCGCGGTGGTCCACTCCCCCGTGCTGCGGCTGGTTCTGCTGTGGTCGTCGGTCGCGAGCGGGGTGCTGGCCCTGCTGTTCTACACCGCGGTGTTCGTGCTCGGCCCCGACGCGGGCAGCACCGCCATCGGCGTGGTGCTCGCGGCCTCCGGCGCGGCGGGGCTGGCCGGTTCGCTGGTGGCAACGCCGGTGGTGCGCCGGCTCGGCGCGGGCCGGTCGCTGACGGCGGCGACCTGGCTGCTGCTCCTGCCCTGTGCCGCGCTGTCGGGGGCCGG
Source organism: Streptomyces sp. NPDC044061 (assembly GCF_056434305.1). Classification (NCBI taxonomy): domain Bacteria; kingdom Bacillati; phylum Actinomycetota; class Actinomycetes; order Kitasatosporales; family Streptomycetaceae; genus Streptomyces; species Streptomyces sp. NPDC044061. The sequence continues at coordinate 39,611 of NZ_JBWKFL010000017.1, forward strand.
CGGCGCGTGGTTGTGGGGGGTGTGCTTCTCCGCGCTGTGCCTGGTGCTGCCGGTGGTCACCGTCGTCCTGGGCGGGGCGGCCGTGCTCGCCGTGCCCGAGGACCTGCAGTCGCGGACCGGGGCCGTACTCGGGTCCGCCACCGCCGTGACCGCCGCCGTCGCGCCCGCCCTCGCGGCCGCCCTGGTGACCTGGGGCGGTCCCCGGGTCCCGGCCCTGATCTGCGGCGTCGTCCTGGCTCCGCTCGCGGTCCACACGCAGCGCACGGCCCGTACCGCCCTGCGGCCCGTCGTACCGGCGGGCGGGCACGAGCAGCACGCCGGCCCATCCGGTCCGCCCCCGGGGAGCCGGCCATGACCAGTCCCTACCAGGTGTTCGTCGCCGCCCTCCCCGACGTGTGCCCGGCGGACCCGCGCCGCATGGTGTTCACCGCCGACTCCGGCGGCCGTTGTGAGGTCTTCACGTGGGACGCCGGATCCCGCCGGGCCCTTCAGGTCACGGACAGCCCCGGGGGTACGGTCCATCGCGCGATCGACGCCGACGGCCATGTGTGGTGGTTCGAGGAGGACGCGACGGAGAGCGGCCGCTGGTGGTTCCGGCATTTCGACGGCGGTCCACGGCTGCCGGGCCTGCCCGGTGCGCCGGCCGGGCGACCGCGCGGACTGGCCGTGACCCCGGGAGGGACGGTCGCCGCGGCCGTCGACGACGGGCGGGAGACCGTGGTGCTGGTGGGGCGGCGCGGCAGCGCCCCGCGCGAGGTGCTGCGTGCCTCCGGACCGTGCCGGCTGGGTGGCATCGCCCCGGACGGCACGCTGATCGCCCTGGCGTCGTCGGCGGAGGACTCGGCCGCCGTCACGGTGGTCACGCCCGACGGCAGGACCGTCGCCACCCTGCCCGGCCCGGGGCGGCCCGGCACCGGACTGTGGTGCCAGGGCTTCTCGCCCCGGGCCGGACAGCGCGAGTTGCTGCTGGTGCGCGACCTCGGAGACCGCTACGCCCTGGCCACCTGGACTCCGAGGCGGGGACTGCGCACCCATGGCCGGTTCACCTTCGACACGGAGATCAGCGCCCGCTGGTACCCGGACACGCGTGAGGTGCTGGTGCGTCAGGACCGCTACGGCCGCTCCCTGCTGCACCGCCTGGACCTCGACCGGGCGCGGCTCGGTGTCGTGCCCACGCCCGCCGGGAGCGTACTGGACGCGGCACCCCGGCCCGGCGGGGCGGTGGACTACCTGTGGACCGACACCGCCCATCCACCCGTCCTGCACGCCACCGACGGCATGGCCCTGCCCCCGCCGGGGCCCTCGGCCGTCGTGCCCGGCCGGCACAGCGACCTGTGGACGCCCACCGACTCGGCCCGCGTGCACACCCTGCTGAGCCTGCCGGAACCGGCCGGAGCCGCGCCGCCGCCCGCGGTGTTCCTGATCCACGGCGGACCGGCCGACCACGACCGGGACGCCTACGACGCCACCGTGCACTCGCTGGTGGCCTCCGGCTACGCGGCCGTCCGCGTCAACTACCGCGGCTCCACCGGATACGGGCCGCACTGGCGGCGCGCGTTCCCCGCCGGGGTCGGCCACACCCAGGTGGCGGACCTGACCGCGGTCCGCGCCGACCTCGTCGCCCGGGGTCTGATCGCGGGTGACGCGAGCGCGCTGTGGGGCGTTTCCTGGGGCGCCTATCTGGTGCTGCTCGCCCTCGGCTCCCGGCCCGGGCTGTGGCAGGCCGGGATCGCCGTCAAACCGGTCGCCGACTGGGTCGGCGCCCACCGCACCACCACACCGGCGCTGCGGGCCCTGGACGTCCGGCTGTTCGGCGGCGGCCCGGACGAGGTGCCGGAACGTTACGCCAGCAGTTCGCCCCTCACCTACGCGGCCGCGGTCACCGCACCACTGCTGGTGGTCGGCGCGGCCCACGACGCCAAATGCCCGCCCGGGCAGATCCGTACCTACCTCGCCGCGCTGGCTGCCGCGGACGTACCGCACGAGGCCATGTGGCTCGACACCGGGCACGACGGCTACGACGGCGCGACGCACGTCGCCGTGCTGCGCCGTTCCTTGCGCTTCCTGCGCGACCGGTTGCCCGACCCGGCGCTCCGCGCCCCCGAACGTCCCCCCGCGCCCGCGGGAGGACCCCGGTCCCGCTGAGGCAACAGCGGGACCGGGCGTGCACAGCGACACCCCACTCACAGAAGGAGGAACACCGTGCAGAAGGACATCATCCACAACGACCCGCTCGCGGGCGACGAGGAGAACCGCAGGCCGGGCATCGGCATCACGATCACGATCCCGTTCCGCAACGCCGACGAGGGCGGCGACGACGAGGAGTGAACCCAGGCCCGGGGGGGGCGCGAGGGGGGGGGGGGGGGGGGGGGCCCCCCTTCTCCCCCCCGCGCCCCCCCCACACCCCCACCCCCCCCCCCCCCCCCCCCCCCCCCCCCCCCCCCCCCCCCCCCCCCCCTCCCCGCTCCTCCGCCCTTCTCCCACGCCGTTCCCCAAGGAGCCGACCGTGCGCGTTCTCCTGCTCAACATGCCCTGGTCGCCCATCGACCTGCCCTCGCTGGCCCTCGGCATCCTCAAACGCAGTGTCGACGAGCGCGTTGCGGGCGCGACGTGCGAGGTGCTGCACGCCAACCTGGAATTCACCGACTGGATCACCCGGCGCACCGAGTTCGCCGCGGAGGACTACGAGTACTACGCGCTGTCCTCCTACTTCCTCGGCTGCGGCGACTGGGTGTTCTCCAGCGCCCTGTACGACGACCCGGCCTGGAAGGACGCCGAGTTCACCGAGGTGATGACCGGCAAGCTGCGTTCGGCCCGGATGCGCATGACCCGTCGACTGCACGAGATCGTGCCCGAGTTCGTCGAGGAGATCGCACGGCGGGTGGCCGACCTCGCGCCCGACGTCGTGGGGCTGACGTCCACGTTCCAGCAGAACACCGCCGCCCTGGCCGTGGCCCGGCACATCAAACGGCTCGCCCCGCACGTCGTGACGGTCATGGGCGGCGCCAACTGCGACGCCGAGCAGGGCGCGGCCGTCCACCGCAACTTCCCCTTCGTCGACTTCGTGGTGCGCGGCGAGGGCGAGGACGCCTTCCCGCGCCTGCTCGAGGCAGTGCGGGACGGAGCGGAGGCCACCGCCTTCGCCGGCATCCCGGGGCTGTGCCACCGCGCCGACGGCATCGCCTCCACCGCCAATCCGATGCCCACCGGTCCACTGCCCCCGGCGGCGATCCTGCCCCCGGACTACAGCGGCTACTTCGAACGCCTCGCCGGGTCCGTCGCGCGCAACTGGGTGGAGCCGAAGCTGGTGGTCGAGGGAGCCCGCGGCTGCTGGTGGGGCGAGAAGCACCACTGCACGTTCTGCGGGCTGAACGGCTCGTTCATGCAGTTCCGCAGCAAGAGCCCCGACATCTTCTACCAGGAGATCATGGAGCTGGCGGAGCGTCATCGCGTCCTCGACATGTACGTCGTGGACAACATCCTCGACATGCGCTACCTGTCCACCGTGCTGCCCCGGATCATCGACAGCGGCTACGACCTGCGCATGCACATCGAGATCAAGGCCAACATGCGCCGCCCGCAACTCCAGGTCCTCGCCGACGCCGGGCTCATCTACGTCCAGCCCGGCATCGAGAGCCTCAACAGCAGGGTGCTCGACCTCATGGACAAGGGTGTCGGCGGCTGCCAGAACGTGCGCATGCTCCGGGACGCGGCCGAGACGGGACTGTCCGTGTCCTGGAACTACCTGCACGGCTTCCCCGGTGAGACCGCCGAGGACTACGACCCCGTGATCCGCCAACTGCCCGCGCTGGAGCACCTGAACCCGCCGGTCGACCTGTCCGCCCGGATCGCCATCGAACGCTTCAGCCCCTACTTCAACCGGCCGGAACTGGGTTTCACGGGGCTGCGCCCCGAGGAGCACTACCTGTTCACCTACGACCTGCCCGAGGAGGAGCTGCACGACCTGGCCTACGTCTTCCAGGCACCCGAACGCGGCATCGGCAAGGACACGGTGACCCGGCTGAACGACGCCATCGCCGGATGGAAGAAGCACCACACCGACGCCAGGCTCACCCACACCGACCTGGAGGACGAGATCGTCCTGGTCAGCCGGAGGCGCGCCTTCGACTGGGGGACCGTACGCCTGACCGACCCGTTCGCCGTCGCGGTGTTCCGGCTGCTGGACCAGCCGCACTCCCCCACGGCCCTGCACCGCAAGGCGACCTCCGCCCCCGCCTTCGCCGGCCGCACTCCCGAGGACGTGCGGGCCCTGCTGGACGAATGGACGGCGCTGGGCGTGACCTTCACCGACGCGGGCCAGTTCGTCCACATCGCCCCGGCCTCGGTCAACCAGGACCTCCTGCGCCTGGACTACATGCGCCACGTGCACGCCCGCCCCGCGGCCGAACCGTCCGGGGAGGCTCTCACGACGGCCCACACCGCACCCGCTCCCGCGCTCCCCTGAGCCCGCCGTCCCGCCGATCCGACTCCGGCCACCGACAAGGACCGACCATGCCACCCAGCACACCGAGCCCGGCCGTCGAGGCCTGGCGCGACCACGACACACAGGCCCGGGAGCTGCCGGGCATGGCCCTGGGCCGCGTCCCGCTCGGCGCGGACGCGGGCGACGCCGAACGGCTGTGGACCATGGGCGCGCGACGCGCCGAACTCGACGCCCCCGTGGACCTCGCCACGCCCGGACCGGCCGCCGCCCGCGCGGCGATCGACCGGCTCTGCCTGGTCCGCGACCTGACGGCACGCGCCGTACAGGTCGACTGGGACCTGCGCCTGCCGCCGGACCGGGCCGACCACCTCTGGAAGGTGCTGTCCCATCTGCACCCGCCCCGCACCCTCACCGGCCTCACCGAAGCCGACACCGCCCTGCACGCCTGGCGAACCCGCCACTACCTCTGCAAACTGATCTGGCGTCGGGGCCCGGGCTTCCTCCAGATCCGCGACCGGCGCTGGGGCGATCTGCGCCGGTTCACCGCCGACGACCCCCGCTACCCCGCGGCCCTCGCCCGGCTCGACCGAGGCGTCCACAGCGCGGACGTCTCCGCGGACATCGTGGAGGAGCTGACCGCCGAACACCTCGTGCTGCGAGCGGACGACCTGGTCTGGTGGCTGCCCTACCGCGTCTCCCGGTGGCTGCAGGAGGCCATGGCCGTGTAGGCGGCGCCGCGCGACGGAGAAGTGCCGTCCGCTCCGTGCCGGATCCTCCGGAGAAGTCCCAGGCCCTGCGTGGAGGGACGTAGGAACCCTCCACCGCCTGGGACTTCGCGCTCCGCGCGAGCCCCACGCCCGGCCGACCGCCGGTCCGGCTCCGCCACGGGGACCCGAGGTGCGTCTAGCCTCCCGCGGCCACCGTCTTGAGTTCGTCCAGGGATTCCCGCACCAGCCGGGACATCTCGCGGTCCTCGCCCGCCGCGACCCAGCGTTCGAAGCCGACCTTGAAGACGGCGACGCCCGCCTCCGCGGTCAGGCTCGCGGCCGGCTCCGCGACCCCGCGTTCGCGCAGGGCGCCGGCGAGCGCGGCCGACATCGAGGCGAGCTTGATCAGCTCGCGCTCACGGAGTTCCGCGTTCGCCATGATCACGCTCTGTCGTCTGCGCGCGTGTTCGCGCCGGTCGGCGAACACGTCGCAGACCGCGTCCAGGCCGACTGCCAGGACGTCGATCGGCGCCGCGGGCTCCGGCGCGCCGGCGACCGCCCGCACGAGCAGCTCCTCCAGCTCGCCGGCGCCGGCGAACAGTACCTCGCGCTTGTCCGCGTAGTGCCGGAAGAAGGTCCGCTCGGTGAGGCCGGCCCGTTTGGCGATCTCCGCCACGGTGGTCTGCTCGAACCCGCGCTCGCTGTAGAGCTCCAACGCCGCCTTCGCGAGGCGCTCGCGCGCGTTCGGCTGCCATCTACCCATGCGCAGATCCTACGCGATGACAGCGACTGACATCAGGTGCTAGCGTTGATGTCAGTGACTGACATCAACAGTTTGGGGTCCCCCATGCGTATCTTCGTGACCGGTGCGTCCGGCTGGATCGGCTCCGCCGTCGTTCCCGAGCTCATCGACGCCGGACACCAGGTGGTCGGGCTCGCCCGCTCCGACGCCTCCGCCGCGGCGCTCACCACCGCCGGGGCGGACGTCGTGCACGGCACCCTCGACGACCTCGACGTACTGCGGAACGCGGCCGCCGCCTCGGACGGGGTGATCCATCTCGCCTTCAAGCACGACATCGCCTTCACCGGTGATTTCCAGGGCGCCGCCGAAGCCGACCGCCGCGCCGTCGACACCATCGGCGAGGCGCTCGTCGGCACCGACCGCCCCTTCGTCCTCGCCTCCGGCCTGGCGGGCCTCGTGCTCGGGCGGGTGGCGACCGAGCGGGACACTCCGACGACCGACGACTCACCGATCTCCATCCGGGCCACCACCGCACAGGCGGTGCTCGCACTCGCCGCCCGCGGCGTGCGCTCGTCCGTGGTACGGCTCTCCCCGACCTGCCACGGTGAAGGAGACCAGGGCTTCATGGCGACGCTGGTCGCCCTCGCACGCGACAAGGGTGTATCCGGATACATCGGCGACGGCACCAACCGCTGGCCGGCCGTGCACCGTCTCGACGCCGCACGGCTGTTCCGCCTGGCGGTGGAGAAGGCTCCCGCCGGGTCGGTGCTGCACGGCGTCGCCGAAGAGGGCATCTCCCTCAGTGAGATCGCCGAGGTGATCGGCCGTCACCTCGACGTGCCGGTGAGGTCCGTGGCGCCGGAGGCCGCGCCCGAGCACTTCACCTGGCTGGCCGCCTTCCTCGGTATCGACGCCCCGGCCTCGAACACCCTGACCCGTCAACTGCTGCACTGGGAGCCGACCCAACCCGGCCTCCTCGCAGACCTGGACAAGGGCCACTACTTCGACCTGCCCGGCCGCGCCGCCTGACGGCAGCGGCCCGGCGGCCGCCCGCTGCGGTGAGCAGACGGCGTCGCCGGGCCGCTGTTGTCTCTCGGTCCTGCGCGGTCAGGTGGGTGCTACTCGGTCACCTTCAGCAGCTTGTTGGGCGTGCCGCTGCCGACGTCGGTGAGCCTGTCGGCGGTCGCCGCACCGGTCAGGGCCGAGGCGACCTGGGCCGGCGTGGCGTCCGGATGCCCGGCGAGGTAGACGGCGGCGGCTCCCGTGACATGGGGTGTGGCCATGGAGGTACCGGAGATCGTCTTGGTCCCCTGGTCGCTGTCGTTCCAGTCCGAGGTGATGTCCGAGCCCGGTGCGTACAGGTCGACGACGGAGCCGAAGTTGGAGAAGTCGGACTGGGCGTCCTTGTCGGTGCTGGAGGCGACGGTGATGGCCTCGGGCACTCGCGCCGGTGAGCTGTTCTTGGCGTCGGCCGATTCGTTGCCGGCGGCGACCGCGAAGGTGACGCCCGAGGCGACGGCCTTGCTCACCGCCTCGTCGAGAGCGGGGTCGGCGCCGCCGCCCAGGCTCATGTTGGCGACGGAGGGACCCTTGTGGTTCTTGGTCACCCAGTCGATGCCGGCCACGACCTGCTCCGTGGTACCGGAACCGTTGTCGTCCAGGACTCTCACGGCGACGATCTTGGCCTTCTTGGCGACCCCGTGCGCGGCACCGGCGATGGTTCCCGCCACGTGTGTGCCGTGGCCGTTGCCGTCGTCGGCCTTGTCGTCCTTGTCGACCGCGTCGAAGCCGTAGCTTGCACGGCCCTGGAAGTCCTTGTGGCTTATGCGTACCCCGGTGTCGATGACGTACGCGGTCACACCCTCCCCGGCCTTGTCCGGGTACGTGTACTTGTGGTCACCGGCCGTGTCGGACTGGTCGATGCGGTCGAGTCCCCACGAAGGCGGGTTGTCCTGGGTGGCGTCGATGTGGAACTTCTTGTTCTGCACCACGGTGGCGACCGCCGGGTCGGCGGCCAGGCGCTTGGCTTCCGTCTCGGTCAGGCTCGTCGCCGAGAACCCGTCGACCGCCGATCCGTAGGTCCGGCCGAGCTTGCCGCCGTACTGCGTCGCCAGCTCGGTCTTCTGCGCGCGGGACGCGTCGTGGTCCAGCAGGACGATGTAGCTGCCGGAGACCGCGCCCTGGGCGTGCAGTCCGTAGACCGTTCCCTCGGCGGGGCGTTCGGCGTGCGCGACGGGCGATACGACCGCGGCGATGCCGACGACGGTCGCGGCCGAGACGATCGCGGTGGCGAGCCTGGCCTTCCCGATGCGTTTGTGCTGCGTCGTCAAGAGGGGTCTCCTCGTTGTGTGGGGGGTGAATTGGGGGATGCCGCCGGCGGCGAACGCCGGTGCGCCTCGGAGCGTGCCGACTTGTCGCGAACGGATCAACCCCGCAGGAACGGGAGGGAAGTCACCCCCGCACACACCTCCACCAGATCCCCTCACCCGCAAGGCAACCCGACGGTAAAGCCCCAGCTCTCGGCCTTGTTTGAAAGCGGAAAGCAACATCGAAGGAGCCTTCGTGACTCTTTCTGCACAGGACGCCCACTCCTGCCGCCGGCGTCGCCCCGGGGGCTCCGCCGATGTGCGGACGGAACCCCCGGTGCGAGCGCGTGCGGTCAGTACGTGTGCAGGGTCAGGCCATAGCGGTTGAGGATCTCGTTGACCGGCTGGAACCAGGTCTCGCCGCCACTGGTGCAGTTGCCCCAGCCGCCGGAGGTGACGCCCTGTGCCTGGTCACCGGTGATGAACGAGCCCCCGGAGTCGCCGGGTTCGGCGCACACGCTCGTCTTCGTCAGCTCGTGCACCGCGCCCTGGCTGTAGTTGACGGTCTCGTTCGTGGCCAGGACCGTGCCGCAGTGCCAGTGCGAGGTGGACCCGGAACGGCACACCGACGAGCCGACGGGCGCCACGGCCGAGCCGCGCACGAGCTGGTCGGGCACCGTGCCCCAGCCCAGGACCACCGGAACCGTCCACCAGCCGCTGCCGACGCTCACCCACGCGTAGTCGTTGTCCGGGAACGAGGAGCCCTGGAAGGTGCCGATGTAGGAACCGTCCCAGCCACTGACCCCGGCGCCGGGCCGGCCGCAGTGCCCGGCGGTCACGAAGCCGCCGTACACCGAGAAGCCTATGGAACAGCGGACGTTGCCCGTGTAGTACGGGTCGCCGCCGACCGTGCCCGCGGCGAAGGTCCGCGGTGCCGCGGCGACGGTCTCGACGGTGACCGGACCCGCCTGGCGGGCTCGGGACACGAAGCGCTGGACATCGTTGTCGGACCGCGCGGCACGCACGACGTCCACGACGACCGTGTTGGCCTTCGGATCGACGTGCCAGCCGCTCACCCCCGCGGGGGCGGACAGCCGGTCGATGCGTGCCTTGACCGTGTCCAGCCGTTCGGCGTTGTGCACGGCCGTGCGGACGTCGGCACCGGCTTCCTCGATCGCCCGGCGTGTGGCCGTCGAGGCGTTCGGGGTGAGTGCCACCGCCAGGCGTCCGCGCGCGGCGTCGAACCAGGAACCCGCGTACGCGTCCCCGGCCGCCCGGCGCACCTTGGGAGCGAGCGTCTCGGCGGCCCGCTCGGCCGCGAACCGCGCCTCGGCCTGCTTCCGCGTCAGGCCGAGATCCCGCCGCATCGCGGTGACGACTCCGTCGGACGCGGACTTGGCCGACGTGGATGCGGACCCGGGCGCGGGTGCGGCGGTTTCGGCGGTGGAGCCGGTCGCCGAGGCGGGGAAGGCGCCTGCCGCACTCAGCCCGCCGAGAACCAGGAGTGCGGCCAGGAGTGAATGTGCAAGTCTCTTGCGTCTCATGGGCGTTGCCCTTCGTCGTTCCAGTGGTGGGGATGGAACAGCCGATGCCTGAGAGCGCTCTCACATGTGGCGGAGCAGAGCCTAGCGATCCGGCGGCGTCAGGTCCATGCCAATGTAGGGACGGAATTCGGGTCCGGCCTCTAGGGTGTCCCGGGTGAGCGTCGGGCGGCGGGGCTATCGGTATGTGGGACCGGCGGATCTGAGAGCTGTCGTTCTGCCCGGCAGTGAGGGGTGCCGGATCGGTACTGCGGCCGACTTCGGCGCCTGGATCGCGGAACGGTCCACCGGCGAACTGGCCGAGCCGTTCACCTTCGTGGTCGGAACCGACGGCCTGCTGCGGCTGGCTCCGCGTCGCAGCGAGCATGTGGCCTGTGCGGGTGGAGAACCGGTCCTGAGCGCCGGCGAGATCGCCTTCGTCCGCGAGGCGGGCCGCTGGTCGGTGTGCGAGGTCAGCAACCAGTCGACCGGGTACCGCCCGGACGTCAGTTCATGGCCGGCGGTGGCTCGGGCCTTGGAACAGGCGGGACTTGGGCATCCGAGCGGCTTCACTCACGAGGTCGTCTTTCGGCGCTGCCTTCGCTGCCAGGAGCACAACATCGTGCGCGAGGGCGATTTCGTCTGCGTCTTCTGTGGCAGCGATCTACCCGGGTACTGGAACGTGGACCCGGCCGGCTGAGACCGCGCATCACCACCACGGTGGTGCGCCGAGTCGCTGTGCGGGCGCCGCCGTACGGGTGACGGCCCACCGGGTGACGTCCGGCGCGGGAACGGCACGGCACCGCATGCCTGAATGCGCTCGGCCTCCCTGCGAGTGCTGGGCGCTTCGGGTACGGCATTGCCGCCGATGTTTGTCAAGGCGGCTGAGCCGGGTGGAGGGCGACGGCGGGCGATACGGGCAGGGCCGCGATACAGGAGAGGTATGAGACAGCCCCGAATAGCGTCCTACGGGTCCTCCCTGCTCCTCGCGGCCGCTTGCACTCTCGCCGGTCCGGCGATCGCGGAACCGGCGCCCAGCACGGTGGCCACGGGTTACGTGGCTCTCGGTGACTCCTACTCGGCCGGTGTCGGAGCCGGCAGCTATCTCGCCTCCGGCGGCAACTGCCTGCGCAGCAGCCGGGCGTACCCCGCCTTGTGGGCCGCGGCCCACGCACCGTCCACCTTCAGTTTCACCGCGTGCAACGGCGCACGGACCAGCGATGTCCTGGCGAGTCAGCTCGGCCCGCTCGGCCCACGTACCGGCCTGGTCAGCATCACGGTCGGCGGTAGCGACGCGGGCTTCGCCCGGGTCATGGGGACCTGCCTGCTGCCGGGCCGTACCGCGTGTCTGTCCGCCATCACCAGTGCCCTCTCCTACGTGGACGGGACCCTCGCGGACAACCTCGACCGTCTCTACGCCACCATCAGGACCAAGGCGCCCGCCGCCCATGTCGTCGTGCTCGGCTACCCCCACTTCTACCAGCTCCACGGCACCTGCTCGCGCGGCCTCCAGGACACGGAGAGGCTGGCGCTCAACGAGGCCGTGGACCACCTCAACAGCATGATCGCCCTGCGCGCCGCCGATCACGGGTTCACGTTCGCCGACCCACGGGCCGCCTTCAGCGGGCACGAGATCTGCTCGTCCAGCCCCTGGCTGCGCAGCGTCGAGTGGATGGACCTCACCGAGTCGTACCACCCGACGGCCCCCGGACAGTCCCTCGGTTACCTTCCCCTGTTCACCCGCGCGGCCTGAAGAGTCGCCGCGGACGTGGATGCGTGAGGCGGTGTGTTTCGATCAGGCGGCCTGAGCGTCCCGGTTCGTCGCCATGCTCCGCAGAGGCCGCCAGCCGACGGGCACGTTCCGCATGACCAGGGCGCAGTCCAACGTCGCGCTCCCTCGCGGAAAGCGGTCCGGGTCGTCGAAGAAGGACGACGTGACGGAGCGGACGCGGCCGGCCTCCACGTGCCAGGCGCTGGTGCTCAGCTCCATGCCGTCCAGGTGACGGCCCGATACGGTGGCCGAATAGCCCTTGGTTCCGCTACGGAAGAAGCGGGAGGCCTCCGGGAGGTCGGCGAAGAGCTCGCTGCCGCGCAGTTCGTCGGACAGCTCGACGGTCACGTCGACTCGTGTGTCGCCGTCCAAGGACGCCAGGGCCACGCGTACTTGGCCGGGTGTCTCGTGCACCTGGAAGTCGGCGCGGCCGTGTTCACCGGGGAAGACACGGCCCCCGGCCCAGGCGTTGACCCGGGAGGCGGTGTCGCGCCGTGGGATGTACACCCCGGTCTCGACGCCGTCCGGTCCGTCCCATTCGACGGCGATCCGGTGCGCGGCGTTCTCGCTCCGCAGACCGAGGGCCTTGGGCGCCCAGGCCGGTCGAACGTGTCCCAGACGCAGCAGGCAGATGCCCGCGACCGCGTGGCCGCGCACGAGTTGTGGGCGCAGCGGCTCGGGGAGCAGGCGTGCGGCGACGTCCGGGTCGACCCGGTAGTTCACCAGGAGTCGTCGCTCGATGACGCTGGAAAGGTGCGGCTGTCTCATGATTCCTCGCTCTGCGCCCCTGGGCGCCATCTGGTGTGGCGCAGCACGATCTGTTCGGGGCAGACGGCGCTGAGGAACCTGCCGATGCCGGTCGCCAGGCGGTCCTCGGCGAGGGTGTAGAGGATCCGGTTGCCCTCCCGGCGCTCGGTGACCAGGCCGGCTCCCTTGAGCACACCGAGGTGCCGCGAGACGGAGGGTGCGCTGATCGGGAACCTGGCCGCGATCTCACCGGCCGCGAGTTCGCCTTCTCTGAGGTACTCGAGGATCTGACGTCTCGTCGGGTCGGCGAGGGCCCGGAAGACTCCGGTCTCGTCCTGCGCTTCTGCCACACCCGATATTTAGCATGTTGGCTAAGTGGCTAACAAGAGTCGGTTGCCGTGACCGACAAGGCGGCCGTCCACGAGCGCGTCACACGGCTCAACGAGTACGTGCTTCGGGCGCCTTGCTGCGAGCCGACGGCGCCGGCCGCTCACGCGAGTGGGCCTTCCGGACCTTGTGGGGAGCGCCTTGCCTGCCGCACCTCGTGGACGACCGCCCAGGCGTCCGCCACCGGCCCCACGTGCCCGAGCTTGTCAGGGTTGAGTACCGTGCGGATCGTCTGGATCCGTCCGTCGAGGATGTCGAGGGTCCAGGTGTTGACGACCCTGCCGTCACGGTCGCGGAAGATCGCGCCAGGCTGGCCGTTCATCAGATGCGGCTCCACGACGCCACCGACCTGTGCGAAGAGAGGGACGATCACGGTGAGTGCCCGGGCCACCTTCTCAGCGCCGAACACGCCCTTGCCCCACCGCGGTGCCTTGCCACCGCTGTCGCTGACCAGGTGGACATCCGCGGCGAGCAGATCGCGCAGCCCGTCGACGTCCCCCTCCCGGAACGCTCCGAAGAAGCGCTCGGCGAGTTCCTCGCGTTCCTTCCGGTCGGCCTCGAATCGCGGCCTGCCCGCGTCCATGTGACGGCGCGCCCGCACGGCGAGCTGACGGCACGCCGCCTCCCCGCGCCCCACGGCCGACGCGATGTCCGCGAAGCCGTATCCGAACACCTCGCGCAGCACGAAGACCGCACGCTCGAGCGGGCTGAGCCGCTCGAGCAGGAGCAGGGCCGCCATCGACACCGAGTCGGCCAGCTCCGCGGACCGCGCCGGATCCTCGTACGGGTCGGTCAGCAGGGGCTCCGGGAACCACGGCCCGATGTACTCCTCCCGCCGGACCCTGGCCGACCGCAGCACGTCGATCGAGACCCGGGTCACCACCGAAGACAGGAACGCCCTGACCGAAGTGGGTCGGGCCGCTGTGGTCTCGTAGCGGAGCCAGGTCTCCTGGACCGCGTCCTCGGCCTCGCTCACGCTGCCGAGGAGCCGGTAGGCGATCGAGAACAGCAGCGGCCGCAGCTCCTCGAACTGCTCCGCCCGGGTGCTGCCCGTCCCGGCCTCCGAGGTCACGACAGCTCCTCCTCGAATCCCTGTCGCCACGACGGATAACGGAGCTGCCAGCCGAGCTGCCGCTTGGCCTTGGCGTTGGAGAAGGCACGTCCCTCGGTCATCATCACCACCGCCTGGTCCCCGGCCAGCAGCCGGGCCAGCCACACCGGGACCCGCATCGGCCGCTTCGCTCCCGCGCACGCGGCGAGACACGGCAGCCACTCGCTCGCCGGGGCCGGCTCGTCGTCGACGATGTTGAACACGCCCTGGACCTTCTGCTCCAAGGCCAGGACGGTGGCGCCCGCCGCGTCGTCGAGGTGCACCCACGAGCTGTAGCCGGTGCCCCGCCCGACGAGCGGGTACTGTCGCTTGCGGATCAGCTCGACCTGGTCGTCGATGGCGCCCGGCCCGTAGAACGCGCCGTACCGCAGGACCGCGCCGCCGGCCTTGAGGACCACGTCCTCGGCGTAGCGCAGCGTCTCCAGTCCCACCTGCGCCGCCGTGCCCTCCAGCAGGTCCAGCGGATCCTCCTCGGTCTTCACCCAGCCGCCCTCGCGGATCCCGTTCCAGCTGGCGTAGCCCTGCGCGACCACATGGGGCACGCCGTTCGCCTCGGCCGCGGCCAGCAGGTGGTCCGTGCCCTCCCTGCGCAGCCGGTTGGTCTGGGCGAACCAGCGGTCCGGATGCTTGATGTCCGGCTTGCCGGCGTGGGCCATGGAGATCGCGGTCATCTGGTGCACGATCACGTCCGGACGGGCCGCCGCCACCGCGTCGCCCACCGACGCCGCGTCCAGCCCGTCCATCACGACACCGTTCGCGCCCAGCCGCTGCACCAGGCCCAGCTTGGCCGCACTCGTCGTCGTGGCCGTCACCTGGTGCCCCCGGGCCACCAGTTGGGGCACCAGACGCTGCCCCAGCACCCCACTCCCACCTGCCACGAACACCCGCATGACCGTCACCCCTCAACCCTCGGAACGTCTTTCCGAGACACGAGACGAGACAGCCCGGCCGTTTGTGACATGCGGGGCGGTCCGGCGGTCGCGGTCAGCGTCTGCCGGCTCGGGCCAGCGCCTCCTCGGCCTGCGCGGCCAGGGTGCCGACCAGATCGGCCGCGGACGGCACGTCGTCGATGAGGTCGACGGCCTCGCCGGCCCACTGCGGCAGTGCGGGGATGCTGCCGGATGCCACGGCGTCCTGGTACGCCTGCCGGGCATGCGGGGAGGACGCGAGTTCGTCCTCCCGGCCCCGCCATTCGTCGAGGAAGGGGTGGCCGAGGGTGCGCGCGGTGTACCGGGCCGGCCAGCGTGAGCCGCGGGCGATGTCCAGCACCCTGCTGCGCTCGGTGTCCTCCCCGCCTCCCTCCACGATCGCCCTGGTGGTCGCGGGGGCGACGAGAGCCTCGGCCGTGGCCAGGAAGCGGGTGCCGAGCAGTGCTCCGGCGGCCCCCAGCGCCAGGACGGCCGCCACGCCACGGCCGTCGGCGATCCCGCCGGCCGCCAGCACCGGCACCGGTGCCGCCAGGTCCACCACGACGGGCACGAAGGGCAG
The DNA here is from genome assembly GCF_056434305.1 of Streptomyces sp. NPDC044061. Classification (NCBI taxonomy): domain Bacteria; kingdom Bacillati; phylum Actinomycetota; class Actinomycetes; order Kitasatosporales; family Streptomycetaceae; genus Streptomyces; species Streptomyces sp. NPDC044061. The sequence continues at coordinate 54,834 of NZ_JBWKFL010000017.1, forward strand.
CGTCGACCTTCCGTGCCGGGCTCCGTGTCCGCCGGACTCGGTGCCCTGCGCCACGATCACGTCGGCGCCCAGATCCACCGCCCTGCGGGCCTCCTCGAGGTCGGTGACCTGGATGATCAGCGCCGTGCCCGCGCTGCGGACGCGTTCCGCGAACGGACCGGGATCGCCGAAGGACAACATCACCGCCGTAGGGTCGTGCTCCAGTGCCCGGGCGACCGCGCCGTCGTCGATCGCCCATGTCTGAAAACCGATGCCCCAGGGTTTCCCCGCACCCTCTTCGGCGCGTACGGGCAGTTCGCGGGCCAGCCAGTCCCGGTCCCCGTTCCCGCTGCCCAGCAGCCCGAGCCCGCCGCCGCGCGAGACGGCCGCCGTCAGCGCGCCTCCGGCCGATCCGCCCATCGGGGCGAGGGCGATGGGGTGCGCCACACCGAACAGTTCCGTGAACGCCGTCGACAGACCCATGACCGTCATGGTCCCCCACCCGTCACGTCGGTCGCCACCACCGCCGTCGGTCGAGAGATCACGGCCGATCGGATGGATCTTATGACCAATCCCGCTCGTCCCGTCCGGTGGGCGGGGCCCCGAAAACTACTTTGGGGCCATGAGTTCCTTTGCCGGACAGCCGCCTTCCGTGGTGAGACAGCCATCGCTGGGCGAGCTGCAGGAATGCAGCCGGAGGACTCGTGGGCGGTGACCATCTCACCCGTACCTGCGTGAGGTTGCAGAATGGACTTCTCCAGCGCGCTGAGGCATCTCTCCGAGGCGCAGAAGCCCGGCAGAGGGGTTTCCCTCTACGCACGGTTCGTCAATCGGCCGGCCGGGCGGCTGCTCGCGGCGACGGCGCACCACCTGGGGCTCTCGCCCAACCAAGTGACGGCCGTGAGCGCCCTCGTCACCTTCACGGCCGTCGCCGCGACCGCCGTCTGTCCCCCTTCGAGGACGCTCGGGTCATGGGTCGCGCTCGCGTTGGCGTTCGGCTTCGCCCTCGACTCCGCGGACGGTCAGCTGGCCCGGCTGCACCGGACCTCGAGCCTCACCGGCGAGTGGATGGACCACGTCGTGGACTGCGCGAAACTCCTGGGCATCCACGCGGCCGTCCTGATCTCCTTCTACCGATTCTTCGGCCTGGAACGTCCCGCCCTGCTGCTCGTCCCGCTCGCCTTCCAGTTCACGGCCGTGGTGCTGTTCTTCGGCGGGATCCTGACGGAACAGCTGAGGAGACGGCAGGCCGACCCGGACACCGGCCGCTGGCCGCCCTCCGCCGTGCGCGGCATGGCACTGCTGCCCCTCGACTACGGTCTGCTGTGCCTGACCTTCCTCTTCCTGGGCGACCGGAAGGTCTTCCTCACGCTGTACGTCACCTTGCTCGCCGCCCATGCGGTGCTCCTGCCGGTGTTCCTCGTCAAGTGGGCCCGGGAACTCAAGCGGCGCAGCCCGGAGGACGGTGCCCGCCCGCTCGAATTACGCGGCCTGTGCTGAGCACGCGGGAGGCCGGGGCGCCCCTTCACAGCCCGGCGGAGGCCCTCCGCTGTGCATGGTCGAACTCCGTCAGGGGGTCACCGCCGGTCTGCCAGGGCCAGGCGCTGACGACGCCACCGAGTGCTTCGAAGACCACATGGGCCTCGCGGCGCCGGTCGGCGGCCATCAGCGCGTAGGCGAGCAGGTTGAGGTCGGCGAGAGTCCTGGCGTGACGCAGGAAACCCGGCTGCACCCAGGTTTGGGCCACCCGCTCGAGGGCCTGGGCCGCCATCGCATGGGACCAGTGATTGCGCGCCACCAGCGCTTCGAACCCGCCCCGCTCGAGCACGGAGTGGTACTGGAAGACCTGGGCGGTCAGCTCCGTCGCCGCGCAGGGCGCGTTCGCCGGCATCCGCGCGGACAGGCCGTCCACGAACTCCAGAACCTGCATGCGAGTCCCCGACTCCTCCGGGGTGAGATAGGTCAGCATGCTCAGGTAGGCCTCGCGGTTCCAGCGGTCGCGGGTGAGCACCTCGTTCCACACTCCGAACACCTGGGGCTGCTCCCAGCGTTCCAGGCGTGCCACGCCCAGCAGGGCAACCCAGGGAGTCGGGTCTTCCGGGGCGAGTTCGGCGGCCCGCAGACAACTCTCGACGACGTCGGCCCTGTCTTCCAGATGCCCCCGCGAGCGGGCGCTCACCACCTGGGTCCACGCGTGCAGCACGAGCGCGCTCGGGTTGCGCGGGTCACGCGTGGCCCAGGACCGGGGCAGATGCGATTCGGCCAGGAAGTCCGCCAGGACACCGATGCGGTGTGTCCGGCGGTCCCAGTCGCCCGGGTCCTGTTCCAGGAGACGGGAGATCTGCGCCACGCACAGGTCCGTCGTCGCGATCGTCCCGGTCCTCGTGGTCGCCAGGAGGGTCTTCAGAAGCTTGCCCAGGTCCTGGTCGTCGAGTTCCGGGGCGAGACGTGCCCTTCTGCGGCGACTTGAAAGAAAAGCCATGTCGGGAGGCTAGAGGTACACAGGATTCACACAAGGTTTCGGCCGAGATCGTTATGGATTACACGTCTCACCTGGGGGTTACCCGTCCGTACCGCAATATGGACCGTCCGGACGAGCGTCCGCGGCGGGCCGGGTTCACTCCGCCGGCAACGAGTCCGGCAGGCCCAGTGCGGAGGACACCTGGCGCCAGATGGAGGCGAGGGCCCTGTCCAGGGTGACTGTCGGATCGCGCAGCATCAGGCGGATGCCGTAGCCGTCGCTGAGGGACAGGACGAGTGTGCTGAGGTCGTCGACGTCGGTCGGGGTGAACTCGCCGGAGGCCATGCCGCGCCGTACCGCGTCGGCCACCCAGGCGTGCAGCTGGGCGTAGAGGTCGACGGCGAAGGTCCGGGTGGTCTCGTCGCGCAGGGAGCGGGCCCACAGCTCCTGCCACAGCCGCCAGTCCTGGCGCAGTTCGGGATCGGTGGGCAGCAGGCTGCGCAGGATGCGGGCGAGGACGACCGCCGCCGGTGCCGTCTCCGCGTCGCGTTCGACGTCGAGGGCGGTGTTGGCGAAGGAGTGGGTCATCGCCTCGGTGAACAGCTTCTCGCGCGTGTCGAAGTGGTAGTGCAGCAGGGCCGTGGACACGCCGGCCCGCTCGGCGACCATGCGCATCCGGATCTTCTCGAAGCCGATCTCGGCGATGACCTCGCACGCCGCGGTCAGGATGCGCTCGCGCGTGTCTGCCGTGCGCACCTTGGTGGACACCCGGCCGCTCCCCTCGTTCGGTGGTCGTACGCCGTGACCATCTTCCCTCACCGCTGCCCCGCCGGTGCGGCCGCCTCACGCCGCGGCTGTTCGTCGTACGTGTGGAAGCCCCGCCCGGACTTCCGCCCCAGCAGACCGGCCTCCACCATCCGGGACAGCAGCGGTGGGGGCGAGTACTGCGGCTCGCGGAACTCGGCGTACAGCGACTCGGCGATGGCGCGGGTGGTGTCCAGGCCGATCAGGTCCGCGAGGGCCAGCGGGCCGAGCGGGTGTGCGCAGCCGAGGGCCATGGCGCGGTCGATGTCCTCGGCCGTCGCGCTGCCCGTCTCCACCATGCGGACGGCGGCCAGCAGGTACGGCACGAGCAGCGCGTTGACGATGAATCCGGCCTTGTCCCGGGTCCGGACGACCTCCTTGCCGAGCGTGCCGGTCACGAAGGTCTCCGCGCGGGCCGCGGTGGCGGGCGCGGTGAGCAGCGACGGGACGAGTTCGACGAGTCTGAGGACCGGTACGGGGTTGAAGAAGTGCACGCCGAGGACGCTCTCCGGGCGGGTGGTCGCGGTGGCGAGCCGGATGACCGGGATGGAGGAGGTGTTCGTGGCGAGGACGGTGCGGTCACCGGTGATCACGCGGTCGAGGCGGGCGAAGACGTCGAGTTTGAGGCGCTCGTCCTCCGCCACGGCCTCGATCACCAGGTCCTGGTCGTGCAGGGCTTCGAGCTGGTCGACGACGGTGATCAGGGCGGCGGCGGCCTCGCGTCGCTCGGCGCTCAGCCTGCCGTGCGCGACCGCCCGGTCGAGCGAGCGGGTGATCCGCCGCAGGCCCGCGCGGGCCGTCTGCGCGTCGCGTTCCACCACCGTTACCGGTACGTCGGCGCGGGCACAGACCTCGGCGATGCCGGCGCCCATCAGCCCGCAGCCGACCACCCCCACGCGCTCGATGTCGGTCATCCGTGTTCCTCTCCGGTGTGTGGCGGGTCGTGTCGGTGCCGTCCGGGTGCGGCCGGCCGTTCGTGGGCCGGGGCCTGCCGTGGCCCCGGCCCCGGGCGTCATGCGACGGGCAGGTCCAGGACCCCTGTGCCGCGCTTGACCAGTTCGTTGGCGATGATCAGCCGCTGGATCTCGGAGGTGCCCTCCCAGATCCGGTCGACGCGCAGCTCGCGGTAGAGCCGTTCGACGGCGTAGGAACGGTCGTAGCCGCGGCCGCCGTGGATCTGCAGGCAGCGGTCGATCACCCGGCCGGCGGCCTCGCTCGCCGAGACTTTGGCGATGGACGCCTTGGCGTGCAGCGTCTTGCGGTCCTCGGCCGAGGCCCGGTCCACCTCCCAGGCCACCTGGTGGGTGTAGGCGCGGTTCACGGCGATGTCCACGGCGCAGTCGGCGAGCATGCCCTGGACGAGTTGGTACGTGGCGATGGGGGCGCCGAACTGCTCCCGCTCCACGGCCCAGTCACGGGCCAGTTCCAGGGCCCGTTCCGCCGCGCCGGTCGTGCGTGCCGCGATCATCAGGCGTTCCTCGGTGAACCAGGAGCGGGTGATGTCGTAACCCTCGCCGAGGCCGCCGAGCACGGCGGCCTCGCCCACCTGGACGTCGGTGAAGGTGAACTCGGGGTGCTCGTAGACGAAGGTGTGCATGAAGCGCGGCACCCGCGTCATCTCGATTCCGGGGGTGTCCTTGTCCACCAGGAACAGGGTCGGCGCCCGCTCCGGGCCCGCGGCGGCGAGCACGATCATGAAGTCGGCGTGGTCGCCGACCGTCACGAACCACTTCTCGCCGTTGAGCACCCAGCCGTGGTCGTTCTTCGTGGCCGTGGTGGCCAGGTTCTGCGGGTCCGAGCCCGCGCCGGGCTCGGTGACGGCGTAGCAGTCGCGCCGCTCGCCCCTGATGACCGGGACGAGGAAACGTTCGCGCTGCTCGGGGGTGCAGAACCTGAGGGCGTTGGCGGGGCGCCACACCATGTCCCACAGGGCGCCGGTGAGCCGGCCCAGTTCCTCCTGCACGGTGGCCTGTTCGGCGATGGTGAGTCCGGCGCCGCCCCATTCGGCCGGCATGTTGACCGCCTGGAGCCCCGCGTCGAGGACGGCGTCGCGGATCTTGGCGTGTGCGCTCGCGGGCAGGCCGTTGTCCTCCTCGCACTGCAGCTCGTAGTCGGCGATGAAGTCGGTGAGGGCGCGCGCCCGGGCCTTGAGCTGTGTCTGGCGCGGGGTGAGACGGAAGTCCATGGATGTCCTCGCTGTGGAGTGATCGGGGTGGGCGGTGTCAGTGCGTGGGCAGGGCCAGGGCGCGGGTCCCGCGCTTGACGAGCTCGTTGGCGATGATCAGCCGCTGGATCTCGGAGGTCCCCTCCCAGATCCGGTCGACGCGCAGCTCGCGGTAGATGCGCTCGACGGGGTAGGTGCGGTCGTAGCCGCGGCCGCCGAAGATCTGCAGACAGCGGTCGGCGACCCGGCCGGCTGCCTCGCTGGCGGCGAGCTTGGCGGTGGACGCCTTGGCGTGCAGCGTCTTGCGGTCGGTGCCCGGCTGGTCCGCCTCCCAGGCGACCTGGTGGGTGTAGGCGCGGTTCACGGCGATGTCCACGGCGCAGTCGGCGAGCATGCCCTGGATCAGCTGGTACGAGGCGATCGGCGCCCCGAACTGCTCGCGCTCCACCGCCCAGTCACGGGCGAGTCGCAGGGCCCGCTCGGCCGCGCCGACGGTGCGTGCCGCGATCATCAGGCGTTCGTCGGTGAACCATTCCTTGGTCAGTTCGTAGCCGTTGCCGACACCGCCGAGTACGTCCTCGTCGGCCACGAAGACGTTGGTGAAGGTGAACTCGGGATGCCCGTTGACCGCGGAGTGCATGAAGCGCGGCACGCGGGTCATCTCCACGCCCGGGGAGGCCTTGTCGACGAAGAACAGCGTGGGCAGCAGGTCGGGGCCGGCGTCCGCCTGCACCAGCAGGAAGTCCGCGATGTCTCCGCAGGTGACGAACCACTTCTCCCCGTTGAGCAGCCAGCCGCCGTCGGTGCGGGTGGCCGTGGAGGTCCCGGAGGACGGGTCGGAGCCGGCGCCGGGCTCGGTGACGGCGAACGCGTCGAACTTCTCCCCGCGGATGACGGGCAGCAGGTACTTCTCGCGTTGCCGCTCGTCGCCCTGGGCGAGGACGTTGGCGGGCCGCCAGGGGATGTCCCAGAGGCAGTTGGTGACCTTGCCGAACTCCTCCTCGACGATGACCTGGTCGAGCAGGCTCAGTCCGGCGCCGCCCCATTCGGCCGGCATGTTGATGGCGTAGACGCCGGCGTCCATGGCGGCCCGGGTCAGTTCGGTGACGAGCTGCTCGGGCAGGGGTCCGCCGGCCTGCTCGGACTGGTCCTCGTAACGCATGAGCAGGCGGGCGTAGTCGGCGGCGCGGCGCTTGAGGTCGGCCTGCTCGGGGGTGTAGCGCATGTCCATGGGGGCCTCTTCGGTCAGGGGTACGGCGGGTCGGGCGGGGCGGGTCAGGCGAGTACGGCTCGGGAGTCGAGGGCGAGGACCCCGTGCGGGCGGACGAGCAGCGGGTTCACCTCGATCTCGGCGATCTCCGGGTGCGCGGCGGCGAACGCCGTGATCGTCTCGACGGCCGCCGCGGCCGCGGCGACGTCCACGGACGGGCGGCCGCGCACCCCGCCGAGCAGGGCGGCGGTGCGCAGTCCGCGCAGGAGGTGCAGGGCGCGGTCGGCGGGCACGGGGGCCAGGGTGAAGGCGACGTCGTGCAGGGCCTCCGCCAGCACTCCGCCGAGGCCCACCATGGCGACCGGGCCGAAACGCGGGTCCCGGTTGACACCGACGATCAGCTCGATGCCGTCGGTCAGGTCCGCCATGGCCTCCACGGAGTAGGAGGAGGCGCCGAGCCGGGCGTGCATCTCGTGGAAGGCGGCGAGCAGTTCGGCCGGCTCTGCCAGGCCCAGGGCGACCCCGCCGGCGTCGGACTTGTGCAGGAGATGCAGGGCCTTCAGGACGTACGGGCCGGGGAACTCCTCGGTGACGGCGAGCAGTTCGGACTCGTCGTGGATCTCCCGGGCGGCCGGGAAGGGGAGTCCGGCTGCTTCGAGGGCCCGGCGGGTTTCCAGGTAGCCGCTCTCGCGCAGCGGGGGCGCGGGCCGGGGAAGAGGGGCGACGCCGGTGTGCGGTGCGCAGGGTGCCGCGGCGGCGAGGGCGCGGGCGGCGTCCTCGGTGGCGGAGAAGACCGGGATGCCCGCCGAGGCGAGGGTGCGGCAGCTGGGTGACTCGGGATACATCGACTGCACCACGAGCGGTTTCGCGATGGCGCGGTGCCGGGCCGCGATGAGGCGCGCGGCCTCCCGCTCGCCGTCGGCGAGCACCGTACCGCCTCCGCCGAGCCCGCCCTCGGCGGCCGCGTAGCCGCCGAAGTAGCCGGTCAGCAGGACGGCGTCGACCTCCTCGGCCGCCAGCAGCGCGGCGACGGTCCCGGCGTATGAGCCGGGGTCCTGCTCGCCCATGCCGGCGAGGTCCACCGGGTTGGCGACGGCCGACTGTTCCCACAGTGTCTCGCGCAGCCGGCGCCGTGTCGTTTCCGTGAGTTCGGGCACGGTCAGGCCGGCGGTCTCGACGGCGTCGGCCGCGATCACGCCGTGGCCGCCGCCGTCCGTGAGTACGGCGACCCGGCGGCCCGCCGCCCGCCGGGCCCCGCTCGACGCGGCCAGGACGACGGTGAGTTCGCGGGGGGTGGCGACCAGTTCCACTCCGGCGTCGCGGCAGGCCGCGCTCACCACGTCGGCCGACGTGGTCAGCGCCCCGGTGTGGGACTGGGCGCTGCGTGCGGAGGCGTCGCCGCGTCCGGCGGTGAGCAGCACCACCGGCTTCCCGGCGACGGCGGCCGCCTCGGCGAAGGCGCGTCCGTCGGCGAAGTCCTCCGCGTAGACCGCGATGGCCCGGGTGCCCTCGTGCCGGGCGCAGTCGGCGAGCAGGTCGACGAGGGTGACATCGGCCTGGTTGCCGAGCGAGACGAAGCGGGAGAAGCCGAGGCCGTGCGGGCGGAAGCGGAGCTGGAGTTCGAGGGCGAGGTTGCCGCTCTGGCTGAGGAGTGCGATGCCCCCGGGTGTGAAGGTGTCGGAGGCGAGGAAGAGGTCGGTGCTGTTGTCGGCGATCCCCAGGCAGTTGGGCCCGACCATCACGGCGCCCGCGGCACGTACGCGTTCGGCGACGGCCTGCTGGCGTGCCCGTCCCGCGTCGCCGGTCTCGGCGAAGCCGGCGGTGATCGCGACGATGGCCCGGGCCCCGCACCGCAGGGCTTCGTCGACGGCGTCCTCGAAGCCCGCGGCGGGCACGGAGACGACGGCCAGGTCGACGGGCTCGCCGATCGCGCTCAGGCTGGGGGCCGCGGTACGGCCGAGCACCGTGCCGCCGCGCCGGTTGACCAGGTGGACGGGGCGGCGGCCGTTCGCGCGGACGGCCTGCGCGGCGATGGCGTGACCGTACTTGGCCGGGTCGTCGCTGGCGCCGACGACGGCGACGGAGACGGGGTCGAAGAGCGCCGAAAGGTCGCGTCCCATGTCACTTCACCAACCGCAGCGCGGAGTTGGGGCAGGCGGCGACCGCGGCCACGGCGGCTTCCTCGCCGCCCTGCGGGACGTCGCTCTCGCGCACCTGTGCGTAGCCCCACTCGTCGAGGTCGATCAGCTCGGGCGCGGGTTCCTGGCAGAGGCCGTAGCCCTGGCAGCGGGTGGAGTCCATCAGGAGTTTCATGGTGCGGTCCTTTCGGTGCGGCGGGGTGAGGGTGCGTGGCGGGGCCCGGTTGCGGCTCAGGGCACCGGCACCGTGAATCGGCGTCCGTCCTCGGGCGCGGCGCCCGCGCAGGCGCGGCAGGCGGAGCCGCGGTGGGCGTCGACCCGGTCGGGGAAGTGGGCGAGGAGCGTGGCGGCGATGCGGGCGGTGGCGTCCAGGAGTCCGCAGGCCCCGCGTCCGGGCAGTTGCCGCGACCAGCGGTGCAACCGGCCGGCCGCGTCGTGGTCCGCCCGCCCGTGGGCGACTGCCGTGAGGGTTCTGGCCAGCGCTCCGGTGCCGGACACGCAGACTCCGCACTGCCGGGCGCTCTGCGCCGCGAGGTAGGCGGCCGCCTCGGCGGCCACCCCGACCGGGCAGTCCTCCGGGTGCAGGAAGTGCAGCGCCCCGCAGCCGAGGGCTCCGCCGGCCGCGCTCAGACCGTCGTGGTCGAGGGGAAGATCGGTCCAGCCGGCACCGTGCAGGCCACCGAACATGCCCCCCAGCAGCACTGCTTCGGCTCTGCCGTGTCCGCACAGGTCGGCGAGGACCTTGAGGTGGGTACCCGCGGGCGCCTCGATCAGCGCGCCCGCGCCACCGGGGCCCGAGACGGTCACCAGATGGGCTCCGGCGACGGCGTCCGCGGCCCCGGGGTGCGAGTGCGTGAGCGCGACACGTGCCAGCGTCTCCACGTTGGCGACGAGGGTGGGCGCGCCGCCGACACCGCTCTCGAAGGGGCGCGGGGGCTTCGCCGTGGGCAGTGCCGGGCCTCCGTCGACACGCCGTACGACGGCGGTCTCCTCCCCCGCGACATAGGTGTGCTCCGTACGGACGACGTCGACGGGCGGCTGGGGACGGCGCTCGGCGAGCGCCCGGCGCACGGCCCGCTCGGCGGGCGCGTCGGAGAGGTACACACAGCCGCGGGCGGCTCCGGTCATGGCGGCGGCCAGCCGGATGCCGTCCAGGACCGCGTGCGGCCGGTGGCGCAGCAGCCAGCGGTCCTTCACGGAGCCCGGCTCGCCCTCCTCACCGTTGGCGACGACGACCGCCGGGCCCGGTGCGTCACGCACCGCACGGATCTTGAGAGCGGCGGGGAATCCGGCTCCGCCACGGCCGCGCAGTCCCGCAGCGGCGAGCCGGTCGAGCAGGCGGTCGGGCGCGGGCAGCGGCGCGTAACCCCCCGCGGCCAGATAGCGGGAGAGGTCCTCGCTGCCGCCGGACAGCCCGGTGCCGGAGGGCAGCGGGTCGAGGAGGCCGGGCCGTCCGTCGGGGAGGAGGGAGAAGACGCCGGTCATGCGGTGCTCCTGGGTTCGGAGTGGCTCGAGGGGCCGGAGGGGCCGGGGCCGGTGCGGGCTCTGAGCCGTACCAGCGCCCGTTCCAGATCGCGCCGCTGCGTGGCGGTGCGCACGTATCCGGCGCCCGGCAGGCCGATCAGCATCCGGTGGTGATCGAGGACGACCTCGCCCGCCACCAGTGCCGCCCGCGGGTCGGCGGGCGCGGATCCCTCCCCGGCCTCGACCACCAGGTCGGTGACCTCGCGGAGGTAGCGCAGCCAGCCGCGCTGCGTGCCGCGCAGCACCAGCCGCTCGACGCGGTGCCGCTCGGCGGCGACGAGGGCCGCCTGCGGGCGGCCGGCCGCCGGGGCCCGCAGGGCGGCCACCGCGGCGGGCAGTTCCTGTTCGGGCTCGGGCGTGAGGCCGAGCCATACCAGACTTCGGCGAGCGCTCATGCGTGCCTCCTGGGTCGCACCGTCTGCGGGTGGTCCGCCGGACGGGGTGGCGCGGCGATGGCGTGGACGGAAGGTGCTCCGACGCCGTGACGAGAGGGGCGGGGAGCTGTGCGGGGCGACCGGCCGGGGCCGTGCGTCTCCCGGGGACCGGGGTGTCCGGACCGGACACCCGACGCGGCGCGGAATCTGGTCCGCAGGCTTGCGGAATGCGTGCGGGGCCTTCTGTGGCCCCGGTCGTCCGCCTGCCCCGACACTAACTAACTAATTAGTCAGCCCACAAGTCTTGACTTGCCACCCGGACCGCCCCACTCTGACTAACCAATTAGTCAGCCGGATCCGGCAGGCCCGAGCCGCGCCAGGCCCTGGACCCGCCGTTCGCTCCGGCCACAGCCTCACCGCCCATCGCCGCCGTCGCGGCGCGGAGGAGGACCCCACATGCACCCCTCGACCACCCGGGCAGCCGACGCCGTCTCCCCTGCCCCGCCCGAGCCGCCCCCCGAACGCGGACACCCCGGGGAAGCACTGCCCGCCCGCTACTACACCGACCCGGCCGTCGCCGAGGCCGAGACCGAGCACATCTTCGCGAGGTCCTGGCAGCTCGCCTGCCACGAATCCGACCTCCCCGAGCCCGGCGCCCGCCTCACCGCCACCGTCGCAGGCCGTGAGGTCCTGATCGTCCGGACCGAGGACGGCGGCCTCGCCGCCCACCTCAACGTCTGCCGGCACCGCGGCACCCGCCTGGTCACCGCTCCCGAACCGTCGGGCAAGGCGATCCGGTGCCCGTACCACGGCTGGACCTACAAGCTGGACGGACGACTCGTCGGCGCCCCCGAGGCGCGCCGCATCCCCTGCCTGGACAAGCCACGGCTCGGGCTGCACCCGGTCAACGTGGAGTCCTTCCTCGGCTTCGTCTTCGTCAACCTCGACCTCGAGGCGGCGCCGCTCGCGAAGACCTGCGCCGGTCTCGCCGAGGCCGTCGGCCGCTACGCCGGGCCCGGCCTCGTCCCCGTCGGCAGGCACCGCATCCACGACCAGGCGGGCGGCGAGGAGCAGCACGCCAACTGGAAGGTGATCGTCGACAACTACCTCGAGGGCTACCACGTCCCCGTGGCCCATCCCGCGCTCATGCGGCTGCTGGACTACCAGGCGTACACGGTGGACGTGCAGGAGAACTACGTCCTGTTCGAGTCACCACTGCGCGACAAACCATCCTCGAACTGGACGGAACGGCTCTATCAGCGCCTGGCGTCCCCGATGCCGGGGCTGACCGAGGCCGACCGGCGCGTGTGGCGCTACGCCGTGATCTACCCGAACACGCTCATCGACTTCTACCCTGACCACGTGCTCGCGTGGACCGCCCTGCCCACCGCCCAGGACCGGGCGGCGATCCCCGGCGGCTTCTACACCCGGCACGGGGAGAGCGTCCGCACCCGGCTGGCCCGGCGGCTGAACATCCACATCGGCTGGGTCACCAACGACGAGGACGCCGAGCTGGTGGAGCGCGTGCAGGCCGGACTGCGCACGCCCGGCTTCGAGCCGGGTCCGCTCTCGGAGCGCGAGGCCGCCGTCGGCTGGTTCGCCCGCCGGGTCCGGGACGACCTGGAGGGGCACACCGCGTGACGCCCCCCGCACCGCATCCCTCTCGCGTGCTCCTCCCGTCGGGCTTACCCCTCCCCCGCTGACACGCGTCCGCACCACCCCAGACCGGTCTTCACTGCGGAGTCAGGGCCCGTAGCGAGCCGACCAGCCGGTCCGCCCTGGACTTGTGCCGTTCCTCGACGGAGAGGACGCTTCATGTCCCCCGTTCCACCCACCCCACCGACCCGCCGCGCGGTCCTGCGCGCAGGCGCCTGCGGGCTGCTGGGCGCCGCGGCCGCCGGCTGCGGGTTCATGCCCGCCCCCAAACCCGACGCCGAGCAGCTCGCCCCGGTCCGGGCGCGCGTCGACGGCGACCTCGTCTACTTCAACTGGGCCGACTTCGTCGACCCGTCCGTCTTCAAGGGGTTCGAGAAGGAGTACGGCGTCAAGGTCGTCCAGTCGAACTTCGACTCGATGGAAGGCATGGTCGCCAAGCTCAACGCCGGCAACCGCTACGACATCATCTTCCCCACCGCCAAATGGGCCCAGCGCCTGGTGCGCGGCGGCCGGCTGCGCCGCATCGACCACAGCCAACTGAGCAACGCGCACGCCGTGTTCGGCACGTACACCTACTACGCGGACCCGTGGTACGACCCGGGCTCCGCGCACACCGTCCCGTTCACCGCCTACAAGACCGGCATCGGCTGGCGCCGCGACCGGATCGGCGAGCTGACCGGCTCCTGGAAGGACCTGTGGAGCGAACGGGCCAGGGGCAAGGTCTTCCTGCTGGACGACCGCGACGAGGTGCTCGGCATGGGCGCCCTCGATCTCGGCCTGGACGTCAGCACCGGGAACACCGGCGACCTCGACCGGATCACGTCCCTGCTGAGCACCCTGCGACCGCGGCTGCGCGGCTTCTCCAGCGACAGCTACAACAACCTCCTCAACGGCAACGCCGTCATGACCCAGGCCTGGAGCGGCGACATGGCCGCCATGCTCAACCAGGCCAAGGACCCCTCCGTCTTCGGCTTCCAGGCCCCCAAGGAGGGCACACCGATCAACTCCGACTGCTACGCCATCCCCTGGAACGCCCCCCATCCCGGCACGGCGATGCTCTTCATCGACTACATGCTGCGCCCGGAGAACGTGAAGAAGAACATCGAGTACATCGGCTACCCGATGCCGGTGGCCGGCTCCGAGAAGACCTACGCCGACCTGGTCAAGCCCTTCCCCGAGTGCCTGGTCACCGAGGCCGACCTGAAGGCGGACCTGTTCTTCCGCAACGGCAGCCGCGCGGCGGAGGACGCCCGCGACACCGCCTGGACCCATGTGAAGGCGGGCTGACATGGCACTGCCGCGCCCCTCCTCGCGCACCCGCCGCCGCGGTCCGAACGCCACCGGCACCCGCATGTGGACCTGGTTCATGCTGCCCGGCACCCTGTGGATGACCGGGTTCCTGATCGCCTCGCTGGTCCTCGTCGCCGTCCTCGCGGTCGGCACCACCGACGAGCTCGGCAACCCGCGCTTCGGCTTCGACCTGTCCGCCGTACGCGCCCTCGCCGACCCCGCCTACACCGAGGTGCTGGCCCGCTCCCTCGGCTACGCGCTGCTGACCTGCCTGATCTGCCTGCTGATCGCCTACCCGGTGGCGTACACCATCGCCCTGTACGGCGGCCGGTACAAGCACGCGCTGATCGCCGCGATCGTGGTGCCCTTCTTCGCCAACTACCTGGTCCGCATGTACGGCTGGTCGGTGGTCCTCTCCGACGACGGACCCGTGCTGCGCGCGCTGCGCGCGGTCGGACTGGCGGACGGGAACACGAAGATCCTCAACACCGGTGTCGGCGTGGTCGCGGGACTCGTCTACGGCTTCGTGGTCTTCATGATCATCCCGCTGTACGCGGCCCTGGAACGGCTGGACGTCTCGCTCATCGAGGCCGGCCGCGATCTGTACGGCGGCCCGGTACGCACCTTCCTCTTCGTCACCCTGCCCGCGACCCGGCAGGGCGCGGCGGCCGGGCTCGTCCTGGTCTTCCTGCCCGCCATGGGCGACTTCGTCAGCGCACAGCTCATGGGAGGACCGGACCAGATCATGATCGGCAACCTCATCCAGGACAAGTTCTTCCAGGGCCAGAACTGGCCGCTGGGCTCCGCACTGACCATGCTGCTGATGCTGGTCCTGCTGATCGGGATGTTCGGCTACCTGCGACGCACCCGCAAGGACGAGGCGGAGGCCGGCCGATGACCCTGCTGCGCCTGCCCTCCGCCACCGCTCCCGGCCGCACCCCCGCCCGGACCCGCACCCGCCGCGGGCGCGCCGACCGCAGGCCGCGGATCCTGATCGCCGTCACCGGGCTGTTCTTCGCGCTGCTCTACGTGCCCATCGCCGTGGTGGCCCTGTTCTCCTTCAACTCCAAGAAGTCCCTGACCGTCTTCGGCGGTTTCAGCCTGCGCTGGTACCGCGCCTTCGCCCACGACGACGTGCTCATCGCCTCGCTGGGCACCAGCCTGCGGATCTCCCTGGTGGCGATGGCCGGTTCGGTCGTCCTCGGCGTGGCGCTCGCGCTCGGCCTGGTGCGCTGCCGCACCCGGCTGGGCTCACTGGCCGGCCTGATCATGCTGGTGCCGCTGATCACACCGGAGATCGTCACGGGTGTCGCGTCGATGCTGCTGTTCAAGGGCCTGGGCGTGGCCCTGTCGACCGGCACGGTGATGCTCGCCGAGATCACCTTCTCCATCTCCTACGTCACCGTCATCCTCCGTTCCCGGGTCGCCGCGCTGAACCCCGAGGTGGAGGAGGCGGCGATGGACCTCGGCGCCACCCGCTGGCAGGCGGTCCGCCTGGTGACCCTGCCCGCCCTGCTGCCCGCCGTGCTCGCCTCCGCCGTCCTGATCTTCGCGCTCGTCTTCGACGACTTCGTCCTCGCCTACTTCACCACCGGCGTCGACCCCCAGCCGCTGTCGGTACGGATCTACTCGGCGATCCGCTTCGGCGTACAGCCCACCATCAACGCGGTCGGCACGCTGATGCTCGCGGGATCCGTCGCGCTGATCGCCCTGGCCCTGTTCATCCCGCGCCTCTTCGGCCGCCGCGGCGGCCTCGACATCCTCTCCGGGGAGTGACTCCATGGACGCGACCCCCGCGGTCCGGCTCGACGGCGTCTCCAAGCAGTTCGCCGACTCCTACGCCGTGCACCGGCTCGACCTCGACATCGAGGGCGGCCACTTCTTCTCCCTGCTGGGCCCCTCCGGCTGCGGCAAGACCACCACGCTGCGCATGATCGGCGGGTTCAGCGACCCCACCGAGGGGTCGGTGCTGCTCGCCGGCGAGGACGTGACGGCGCTGCCGCCCAACCGGCGCAACGTCAACACGGTCTTCCAGAGCTACGCGCTGTTCGACCACCTGAGCGTCGCCGACAACGTCGCCTTCGGGCTGAAGCGCAAGGGCGTCGCCAAGGCCGAGCTGCGCCGGCGCGTCGGCGAGATGCTGGACCTGGTCCAGCTCGGCGGCCTCGCCGACCGCAAGCCGCGCACGCTCTCCGGCGGTCAGCGGCAGCGCGTCGCCCTGGCCCGGGCGCTGGTGAACCGTCCGGCCGTCCTGCTCCTCGACGAGCCGCTTGCCGCCCTCGACCTGAAGCTGCGCCGGCAGATGCAGGTGGAGCTCAAGCAGATCCAGCGCGAGGTCGGCATCACCTTCGTCTTCGTCACCCACGACCAGGACGAGGCACTGACCATGTCGGACCGGATCGCCGTGATGAACGAGGGCCGCATCGAGCAGTGCGGTACGCCCGAGGACGTCTACGAGCATCCCGGCAGCCGGTTCGTGGCTTCCTTCCTCGGCACGTCCAATCTGATGACCGGCACCTACCGGGGTGGTGAGGTCGCCCTGGAGACGGGTCCGGCGCTGCCGGTCGGCGCCCGGACCGGCATCGCGGACGGCACGGCCGTCAGCGTGTCCGTGCGGCCCGAGAAGATCTGGCTGTCCGACTTCGAACCGGGCATGTCGATGCTGCGCGGTGTGATCCGCGAGACCGTCTACAGCGGCCCGACCACGACCTACCTGATCGAACTCGCCCCGGGCGTCACGCTGTCGGTGCTGGAGCAGAACACGGCCCGGGCGCGCATGGAGGACCGCTGGAGCGGTGGCGAGACGGTGGAGTTCGGCTGGCGGCCCGAGCACTGCCTGGTGCTGGCCTGAGCCCCGAATCCGCCCTTACCGACGAAAGCGAAGCTGATGCATCACGATGTGATCGTGCTCGGCGCGGGGCTTGCCGGGCTCACCGCCGCCCGGGACCTGGCCGCCGCCGGCACCGACGTGCTGGTCCTGGAGGCCCGGGACCGGGTCGGCGGGCGGGTCGAGCAGACCCGGACGCCCGACGGCCGTACCGTCCAGCTGGGCGGTGAGGTGGTCGGCCACGGGCACACCGCCTATCTCCGGCTCGCCAAGGAACTCGGCCTCGAACTGGTCCCGAGCTATGTCGCGGAGCCCGGCCGTATCACCCGTGCCACGCCGGAGGGCCGCTCTGCCGGGGACCCGCCGCACTGGTTCGGCCCGGGGGACGCGGTACTGCACGAGCAGCTCGGTGCGGAGTTCACCAGGCTGGCCGCCACGGTCGATCCCGACGACCCCTGGTCGCATCCGGAGGCGGCCGCCCTGGACCGGCTGTCCGTGGCCGGCTGGCTGCGCTCGCGGCATGCCACGCCCGCCGTGGTGCGCCTGTGGGAGATCGGTCAACTCGCCCTGGCCGGCGGTTCCTACGAGCGGATCTCGCTGCTCGCCGCGTTGCGCAAGAGCGCCGCGGTCCCCGGTTCCGGCAGGGGTGACTACGACTACGACGACTGGGAGGGCCTGCGGCTGGCCGAGGGTTCGGCGACGCTCGCCGAGGTCCTGGGACGCGAACTGGGCCCGCGGATCCGGCTCGGCTCACCCGTCGCCGCCGTGGACGTACGCCCCGGGCGCTGTGCCGTACGGCTGGCCACCGGGGAAGTCCTCACCGCGGCGGCCGTGGTGAGCGCCCTGCCGGTGGGGCCGCTGCGTTCCGTCGCCGTCAGCGGCGTGAGCGAGGACCGCCTCGCCTCCCTGCACCGGCAACGCCAGGCGGTCGCGGCCAAGTTCGCGGCCGTGTACGAGTGTCCCTTCTGGCGGGGCGACGATCTCAGCGGCCTGTCCGAGGCCGAGGGGGTCCTCGGCAGCACCTGGCCGCAGGGCGAGGGCATCCTGTCCGCGCTGATCCCGCCCGAGCGCTACGGGATCCTGCTGGGCACTCCACCCCAGCTGCGCACCCCGGAACTGCTCGCCGAGATCGCCGCCATGTTCGGCGACGAGGCGCTGCGGCCGGCCGCCTGCCACCTGCGGCTGTGGGGCACCGACCCGTGGACCCAGGGGTACGTCACCCAGTGGTCACCCGGTGAGGTCATGGCGGTCGGGCCGTTGCACGGTACCCACGAACCGCCGTTCTACGTCTGCGGCTCCGACCAGTGGGTCGCGGGGTACATGGAGGGCGCCGTCCGCACCGGCTGCGCCGCCGCCGAGGAGGCGCTGCGCCGTGGCTGAGAACTCCCGCCTCAACCTCATCGGCGGAAAGGAGCTGCCGGCCGCCTCCGGTGCCACCTCGCAGCTGGTCGACCCGGCCACCGCGCTCCCCCACGGCACGGCCCCCCTCTCCGGGGCCGAGGACGTGGACGCCGCCTGCCGGGCCGCGCAGCAGGCGCTCCACGACTGGTCGGCCACGACCCCGTCCCGGCGGCAGTCCGCGCTCCTGGGCATCGCCGACGCCGTGGAGCGGGAGGCGGACGCGCTGGCCGGTGCCGAGGTGACCGACACGGGCAAGCCGCGCGCCCTCTTCCTGGCCGACGAGCTGCCCGCGATCGCGGACGTGTTGCGTTACTTCGCGGGAGCCGCCCGCAACCTGCCGGGTGCCGCGGCCGCCGAGTACACGCCGGGCCGCACCTCCGTCCTGCGGCGGGAGCCGGTCGGCGTCTGTGCGCAGATCACCCCCTGGAACTACCCGCTGATGATGGCCGTCTGGAAGGTCGCCCCGGCCCTGGCCGCCGGCAACACCGTCGTGCTGAAGCCGTCCGACACCACGCCCTCCTCCGCGACGCTCCTGGCCCGGCTGGCCGCCGAGCACCTGCCGCCCGGGGTGCTCAACGTGGTGTGCGGCGACCGCGACACCGGTCGCGCCCTGGTCGCCCATCCGGACGTGCGGCTGGTCGCCGTCACCGGCAGCGTCCGCGCCGGCCAGGAGATCGCCGCCGCGGCGGCCGCCGATCTCAAGCGACTTCACCTCGAACTCGGCGGCAACGCACCGGTGCTGATCCACCAGGACGCCGATCTCGACGACGCGGTGGAGC
Organism: Streptomyces sp. NPDC044061; assembly: GCF_056434305.1. Classification (NCBI taxonomy): domain Bacteria; kingdom Bacillati; phylum Actinomycetota; class Actinomycetes; order Kitasatosporales; family Streptomycetaceae; genus Streptomyces; species Streptomyces sp. NPDC044061. Next base: position 73,441 of record NZ_JBWKFL010000017.1, read on the forward strand.
AGTTGTCGTCGCTCTCCTTCTACAACGCCGGCCAGGACTGCACGGCGGCCACCCGGATCCTGGTGCACGAACGGATCCACGACGCCTTCCTCGACGCCTTCGCGCGGCGGGCCGCGCAGCGCCTGCCCGGCGCCCCCGACGACGAGCACGCCGACTTCGGCCCGCTGGCGAACGCGCCCCAACTTGCCGCCGTGAGGGGCCGGCTGGAGCGCCTGCCCGCCCATGCCGAGGTCGTCACGGGCGGCGCGGCCCTCGACCGGCCCGGCTACTTCCACCAGGCCACGGTGGTCGCCGGGGTACGGCAGGACGACGAGATCGTACGGAGTGAGGTGTTCGGCCCGGTCGTCACCGTCCAGCCGTTCACCGAGGAGTCCGAGGCCTTGCGCATGGCGAACGCCGTCCCCCAGGGGCTGGCCGCGAGCGTCTGGACCCGCGACCACGACCGGGCCATGCGCGCGAGCAGGGCACTGCACACCGGCATCGTCTGGGTCAACACCCATGGCACGACAGTCTCGGAGATGCCACACGGCGGAGTACGTCACTCCGGCTACGGCAGTGACCTGTCCCTCACCGGCCTACTCGACTACACACAGGTCAAGCACGTCATGCTGTGAGGGCGCGGAGGGCAGGCCGTACCGCCTCAGTTTCATTCAGGAGGCGTCAGTATTACCACTGGACTGTGGCTGGATCGCGCATCTGACGGGTGTTCGGACATCGCGATACTCAGGGCTGGGCAATCCGCCCCCACTTTCCCGCCTTCGAAGGGCCACTGATGTCTCAGACCAGTGTTCACACCGCCGCAGTGCTCGAAGCGTGGTTGTCCGGCGCCGAGAGCGCCTACGGGCAGCTCAACCCCGCCGGACCGCTCTACGTCGGCGGCGCCGCCGCGGAGGCAGCGCTCACCGACCCGAGTGACTCCCTGTACGGCTTCTGTTCCAGCCCTAGCGGGTCGCGCGGCAGCTGGTGCTGCTGATCGTCCGCGGTGCCTTCGGGTTCCGGGTGGGGAGCTGCGTGCCCGCGCGGCTCCCCGCGCCTTCCATGGGTGGTGCCTGGCAGGGCGCGAATCGTGCGGTGGAACAGGGAGGTCGAGTGGTGAGCGGATCGGCGCCGGACAGTGCGGAGGAAGCGGAATGGTTCGACCGGCCCGTACGGAGCATCGCCCGTCCGTGGCGGGAGGACCTGGCCCGGCGGCTGGCGGTCGTGACCATCCTCGGCCGGGAGGAGCGGGACGTGCTGCTGGAGGCCGGACACACCGCTCTGCTCAGGTCGTTGCACGCCAAGCTCTCCCGTCTGTTCCTCGTCGAACTGCACGCGCTGCGCATGGCGGCGGGCGCCGGTCCGGACACCGGGGAGATGGGCCCGGACACGCGGACGTGGACCGCGTTCATCGAGCAGGCCGCCGAGGACGGCTATCTCGACAAGCTGGCCGGCCGGTATCCGGGCATCGGCGTGCGGATCGCCTCGGTGGGACGGATGTCGGTCGCGGCCACGGCCGCTCTCGCGGAGCGGCTCGCCGCTGACCGGGAACGGCTGCGGCCCCTGCTCGGGGGACCCGCGGGGCCGATACGTGCCGTGGCCTTCGGGGCGGGCGACAGCCACCGGGGCGGACTGACCGTCAGCCGGGTCGACTTCGCCGGTGGGAGCGTCATGTACAAGCCCCGGCCGTCCGAGGCGGACATCGCCCTGGGCGCGCTGCTGGACGAGCTGTTCTCGGACTTCCCCGGCGCCCCGGCACCCGGCGAACGCATCAGGGTGCCCCGGACGCTGGCCCGCGAGGGCTACGGCTGGGCCGAGTTCGTCCACCACCGGTACTGCGCCGACGACGCCGAACTCGCCGCGTTCTACCGGAGCATGGGGCACTGGCTGGCCGTTCTCCGGTTCGCGGGCGGCACCGACATGCACGCCGAGAACATGATCGCGGCGGGACCGGTGCCGATGATCGTGGACGCCGAGACGCTCTTCGACTCCCCCGCGCCCTTCCCGCCCAGCGGCCGGGGCGACGCGGTCGACGTGGCCGCGGCGGCCATCCGCCGCACGGTCCTGCGCACCGGGCTGCTGCCCGTTCGGGGCACCGGATTCGCGCTCGGCGGGGTGGACATCTCCGGGGTGGGCGCACTGCCCGGCCAGCAGCCGCTGATCCCGAGCCCGGTGATAGCGGACGGGGGCACCGCGGCGGCCCGCTTCCAGGTGGACCTGGTGGCGATGCCCACCGCGGGCAACCATCCCAGCCCCACTCCCGTGCTGAGCGCCTACTGGGACCGGATCCTGGCCGGCTTCCGCGAGATGACCGCGCACCTGCGCCGGCCGGGCGTGGACCCGCACCGGCTGCTGTCCCGCTTCGAGGGGGCGCAGGCGCGGCGGATCCTGCGACCGACACAGGCGTACGTCGACATCGGCCGGATGCTGTGGCACCCGGCGTCGCTGCACGACGAGGCGACGGCCGTGGAGCGGGCCCGGGACATCCTGCGGCGCAACGCCGAGGTGCTGCCCGGAGCGCCGACGGACCAGGCGGCCATCGACGGCGAGATCGCCGACCTGCTGGCCGGCGACGTGCCGATGTTCGGCTTCACGGTGGACGCCGCCGCGGTCCGGAAGACGGTCGAGGACTGGCGTACCGCCGACCTCGCCCTGGAGGAGTCGGTGATCCAGGACGCCCTGGTGGGCGCGTACCTGAACGAGCGTTCGTTGCCGGCGCGGGTGCAGGCCGCCGCCGTCGGCCCGCACGCGCGGGACCGGGAGCGGCGCCGCCGGGAGCTGGCCGCGCGGATGGTCCGCCGGCTGTGCGACGGGGCCGTGCGCGGTGCGGACGGCACGGTCACCTGGATCAGCCCCGTCTTCACCCCGGCGGGATGGTCCATCAGGGTGCTGCCCGCCGACCTCTACACCGGGCAGGGCGGGGTGGTCCTGACGCTCGCTGAGTATCTGGCCGAGGTGCGGGCCGGACGCGCGCACGAGGTACCCGCCGTCGCCGAGACGTTCGAGGGCGCGCTGCGCGTCCTCACGGGCACCGAGGACCGGACCCCGACGCCGTCGTCCGGGGCGTTCAGTGGCGCCGCGTCGCAGGTGTGGACGTGGATGGCGCTGCACCGGGTGCTGGGTGAGGACCGGCTGCTGGAGCGGGCCGCGCAGCGGGCGGTGCTGCTCGAGGGCCGGCTGGTCGAGGAAGACGTCGAGGTGGATCTCCTCAACGGGGCGGCCGGTGGCGTCGTCCCGCTGCTCAACCTGGCCGCGGCGACCGGGCAGCACCGGTGGCTCGCCGCCGCCGCGCACATCGGTCGCCGGCTGGCGGGGCTGGCCACGGTCGATGCCGCCGGTGCCCGCTGGGCGACCCGGCTCAACCCGGAGGGCATCGGCGGCTTCGCGCACGGCGCCACCGGTATCGGCTGGGCACTGGCCCGGCTCGCCCTGAGCGACGCGGGATCCGCGGCCGAACGGCGCGGCTGGGGCGACCTCGCCGAGCGGGCCTTCGCCTACCAGGAGTCCCTGTGGCAGCCCGGACACGGCAACTGGCTCGACGTGCGCGTCGGCGCCGACGAGGACTTCTTCACCAGCTGGTGTCACGGCAGCGCGGGGATCGGGATCGGCATGCTCGACCTGCACCGGCGCACCGGTGATCCGGCCCGCCTCGACATGGCCCGGCGTGCCGCACGTGCCTGCGCCGCCGAGGGCTTCGGCTGGAGCCACACGCTGTGCCACGGCGACCTCGGCCTCTGGCAGTTCCTCACGTCCATGGACTTCGGCGACCGCGACGAGCTCGACGGCGAGATCCTGACCGGTCTCGAACAGCGCGGCCCGGTCGGTGGTCTGGCCCGGGAGGCGTTCTCCCCCAGCCTCATGTCCGGCCTCTCGGGAGTCGTGCACACCCTGCTGCGCATGCACCGCTCGGCCGCCCTGCCCGATCCTCTCCTCCTCGACTGAGCGGGGAGGAGAGGTGACCGCGGCTCAGCCCTCGCTGGGCATGACCCTGAGGGTCCTGCCCTGCGGGCTCGCCTTGAGGTAGCCGCTCTGGCCATGGGCGTTGCCGAGGTAGACGGACATCGAGGCCGGGTCGCCGAAGGTGTCGTCCGGCAGGTTCACCACCAGGTAGCGGGTGGTCACATGGTCGACCTTCAGCTTCCGCTCGCCCTCGGCCAGCAGGGACGGGACCTTGTCCCAGTCGAAGTCGTCCAGCGCGAGAGAGTGCTGTCCGCTCGTCAGCGAGTTGCTGATGATGTCCTTCTGGACGCCCTGACCCGGACGGTAGGTGTACGAGTCGTACTGGGTGTCGCTGCCCTTCACCATCAGGTCGGCCAAGACGTACCCCGGATACACCGTGAGCGAGCCGAACCGGTTCCGGCCGGTCTCCTTCTTGAACGCGCTGATCGCGGTGCGGATGCCGGACGGGGTCAGCAGGTTCGTCGTCGTGCCGGCCCGCTCCTTCGCCGAGGGCGTGACGTCCGTGGCGGCCGATGCACTGGCCGGCGGAGGTGTGGTGGCCGAGTTGCCGGAGCCGCCGGACGCCGAGGACCCGGACTTCTGGGAGCCGCCGTCCGGCAGCAGATTCCAGACGAGGACCCCGGCGAGCGCGACTCCGGCGACGGGCAGGCCGACCAGCGTCCAGCGCCTCCGGCGGTCCGGCCGCACGGGCACGGTGGGGGACGCGGGACGCGCGCCGCCCGGGCCCGGGTACGTCGACGCGGCCGGGGGTGCGTCGTACGGCCCCGACGACATCGTGGGTGCGGGGCCGAAGCCCGTGGGTGCCGGGCCGGGAACCGGCGCCGCGTACGGGGTGTTCAGGTGGTAGGAGGTGGGCGGCTCGGCCTCGTGGGCGGCGCCGCCCAGCATGCGCTCGAGTTCCTCGGCGCCTGGGCGTGCCGCGGGGTCCCGGACGAGGACCCGGGTCAGGACGTCCCGCAGCGGACCGGCGTTGACCGGCGGCGGGATGTCCTCGCTGAGGACGGCGGCGAGCGTCGCCAGGGTCGTGCCCCGGCGCAGCGGGTGGTGGCCCTCCACGGCGGTGTAGAGCATCATCGCCAGGGACCACAGGTCCGACGCGGGTCCGCCGTCCTTGCCGGATACGCGTTCCGGTGCCATGTAGTCGGGTGTGCCGATGACCGATCCCGTGGCCGTGAGCGTCGTCGCCTCACGGATGGCCGCGATGCCGAAGTCCGTCAGCACCGGGCGGCCGTCGGGCCGCAGCAGCACGTTCGCCGGTTTCACGTCCCGGTGCTGGATACCGGCCTCGTGCGCGGCGCGCAGCGCGCCCAGCACCTCGCGTCCGATCCGCGCCGCTTCCCGAGGGCCCATCGGTCCCTGCGCGAGGCGGTCGGCGAGGGAGCCGCCGGTGACGAGTTCCATGACGATCCAGGGGTAGCTTCCCGGACCCCCGTCGACGACGTGGTGGATGGTCACGACATTGGGGTGGTCGACACGGGCCAGCGCTCGCGCCTCGCGCAGGACGCGCTCCCGCAGCATCCCGGCGGCCTCCGGGTCGTACTCGGCGAGATCCGGATCGGGCGGCCGGACCTCCTTGACGGCCACGCTCCGCTGCAGCACGAGGTCCCTCGCGCGCCAGACCAGCCCCATACCGCCACCGCCGAGCCGTGCTTCCAGCTCGAACCGCCCGTCGACAACCCGTCTACCGCTGTTGTCGCTGCCCTCTCCGCTCATGCGCCGGAGCTTAGTTGCCACCGCCGTCGGCCGAGGTGGCAACCCCCGTCGCGGAAGCGCGGACCGTCCGTCCGCCTGCCAGGGCCCGGACGACAAGGCCGGTCCCTACAGGGGCCGCCGGTGACGGTGGCTCCGGTGGGTTTCCGACACCCGGCAGAGCGCGATGAGCGCGGCGTCGTCGTCGAGGCGTCCCCCGACATGCGCGAGGAGATCGCGCCGGATGTGATGCAGAAGCTGTTCGGGACTGTCACCGGCCCACTGGGCGGCGCGGGACGCGAGCGGATAGAAGGCTCCGGCGGCGTCGCGGGCCTCGATGACGCCGTCGGTGTAGAGCAGCAGGGTGTCACCGGGCTCGAAGGAGAACGCGTCGAGGGTGTATTCGGCCCCTTCGGGTCCGTGGATGCCGAGCGGGGGCGCCGGATGCACGGGGATCATGACGGCGTTGGCGGAGCTGAGCAGCAGGGGCGGAGGGTGGCCGCAGCTCAGGATCCGGGTGATCTGGTCCGTGTCCGGGACCTCCACCAGCAGCACGGTGGCGAACCGCTCCCCCGTCTCCTCGGCGGGCTCGATGTCGGGCAGGTTGCGGGCCACGCTCTGTTCCAGGGCGCCGGCGAGGGCGGGCAGGGTGGTGTGGTGGTGGGCGGCCTCCCGGAAGGCCCCGATGAGCAGGGCGGCCTCGCCGATCGCGGACAGGCCCTTGCCGCGCACGTCTCCGATCATGACCCGCACACCGCTGTCGGTGGGCGTGGCGGCGTAGAGGTCGCCGCCGATCTGGGCCTCGGCCTCGGCGGCCAGGTACAGGCAGGCTATCTTCATGGAGCCGATCTGCTCCGGCAGCGGCCACAGCAGCACGTGCTGCGCGGCCTCGGCGACCATGCGCACCTGGGCCAGCTGGCGTCGGCGCCGGTCACGCATCACGCAGTAGAACACGGTCATGGCCGACAGGACGGCCAGGGCGAGGATCTGCACCAGCACGTTGCGTGAGAACAGCACGCCGAAGTGCCAGCCGATGTACGCCTGCGCCCCCACGGCCAGGACCCCCACCAGCCCGGTCAGCCACGGACCGGCGAACGACGCCGTGATCGCGGGGGCGATGACCAGCAGCGGACCGAGATGGATGTCGGCCGGGACCAGCTGGTCCACCACCGTGATCACCACGATGAGGAGGAGCGGGATCACCAGCAATGCGTGGCTCGACTGCCACGGCTGCCGCAGCCCGACCAGACCTCGCCGAACATCCACATCTTCCACATTGCACCACTGCGCGACGGCGGACGACCGGTGCGCGCCGCCGCCGGGGCGCCGCGGCCCACCTGCGGAACGGGTCGTCCCGGCAGGTGCGAGGAAGCCCGGCATGCTCGCGTGAGCCCTGCATGCGCCCCTGCCCGCGCGACAAGAATGCGCCATGCCGCCGGACGGGCGACCGGTGCCCGGCCTCCCGTCGCCCAACTCTTCAGGAAGGCAGGTCGGTTGCGATGCTGTTGCGGCTGCCCACCTCCGTGTCGGAGGCCCGGGAGTGCCTGGCCGAGGGAGCCGTGCCGATCGGCGGGGCCACGTTGCTGTGGGCCGAGTGGCAGCGGGACGGGTTCCCCGCACTGGCCATGTCGTTGCGCGGTCTCCCGGAGGCCAACGTCGTCGGGCGCGGGACGCTGGGCGCCGCCGTGGTGCTGAACCGGATCGACGACCGGGTACCGGACGTCCTGCGCCTGGCCGCCGCCGGCGTCGGGACCGGTGCCGTGCGCCGGACTGCGACGGTCGGCGGCAATCTCGTGGGCAGCACGCTGCGCTGTCTGCTGCCCGCGGCGCTCGTCCTGGACGCGCGTGCGTCGGTGCTGGGACCGGAGGGTGTACGGGAGATCGATCTGGCCGAGTTGACGGCCAAGCGCCCCCTCCTGCTGAGCCTGCGCTGGCGTGAGCCCGTCGCCAGCGCCTACCGCAAACTGCCCGCCGAAGCGGGGGGCCGCCCGCCGCTCGTCGTCGCCCTGGCCGTGCACACCGGCGGCGCCGGAGACAGCCGCCTACGTGTCGCCGTGCGCGACGGATACGACGTGGTCAGCGGCAGCGCCCCGGGCGACGCCGGCGGCGAGGACGCGCTGTGCACGCTCCGGGGGACGGAACTGGGTGATCTTCCCGGCGCCGCCTGGGAGTTCGTGCGCGACGAGGTCGCGGCGCTGCTGGGTCCTGCCGCCGGCCGATGAGCGGGGCCCACGGCCTACCGGACGGCGACCGGCGCGGCTCGCGGCACTCGGATCAGCCCTGGTCCACGGAGGACGCCGCCTGCTCGGCAGTCCGGCCGACCGTCCCCCGGGCGAGCAGCAGGAGGGCGTCGACCAGGTCCTCCGCGGGGCTGCCGGTGGCCAGACGGCGTAGTTGCAGGCCCATCACCAGGGCGACCGTGGTGGCCGCGAGGCGTTCCGCGTCAGGCACGCCGAGGGCGGTGAGGATCTGCGCGGCAAGCCGGTCGTAGGCCCGGAACGCCTCCGCGGCCGCCTCCCGCAGTCGCTCGTCGCGTCCGGCGTGCAGGTACAGCTCGAACGGTGCGAGGTGGGCGCTGTCGAGTGCCGTGCCGCACGCGACCTGACCGGCCAGGGAGGCCGCGTCCTCGATGTCGATGTCCTCGGTCTGGCACTGGTCGGCCAGCTCGGTGAAGTAGCGGGCCTCCTCGCGTACGAAGTGCAGCAGGCTCTCCCGCAGCAGGTCGTGCTGGGTCTCGAAGTGGTAGGTGACCGAGCCGAGTGACACCCCGGCTTCCCTGGCGATCCGCCTGTTGGTGACCGCCGCCACCCCGTCCTCGCCGATGATCCGCAGGACGGCTGTGATGATGCGCTGGCGCGTCGTGGTGGCGAGGGCGGCGTTCGACATGCCACGCATTGTTCCATCAGCGCTCGCTCCGCCACGACGGTGGACAGGACTGCCCGTCCTCCCTATTGTTCGTTCGAACGAACAGAACTGGAGGGTAACCATGCAGATCGCCGGGGCGACTGTTCTGCTGACCGGGGTCACGGGCGGCATTGGTGGCGCGCTCGCCGCCGAGATGTCCGCGCGCGGGGCGGATCTCGTACTCACCGGACGGCGGGCCGAGGCGCTGAAACCCCTCGCCGATCGTTACGGTGCGCGGACCATCGTGGCCGATCTCGGCGACCCCGACGACGTACAGCGACTCGCGGAGGAAGCCGCGGACACGGACATCCTCATCGCCAACGCGGCCCTGCCCTCCAGCGGCGACGTGCTGGACTACACGCCCGGGCAGATCGACCGGGCGCTCGCCGTGAACCTGCGCGCACCCGCGATGCTCGCACGGCTGCTCGCGCCCGCCATGGTGAGCGCCGGGCGCGGGCACATCTGCTTCGTCGGATCGCTGTCGGGGATGGCGGCCACCAAGTCGTCGTCCCTGTACAACGCGACCAAGTTCGGCTTGCGCGGGTTCTCCCTGGCCTTCCGCCAGGATCTGCACGGCACGGGCGTCGGCGTCTCGATCGTGCAGCCGGGCTTCGTCCGCGACCTGGGGATGTTCGCGAACACCGGTTCTCCGACGCCCGGTGGTGTGCGCACCGTCGCGCCGGAACGGGTCGTCAAGGGTGTGACGCGGGCGATCGAGCGCGATGTCGCCGAGATCAACGTGGCGCCGCTCGAACTGCGGTTCCTCACCAAGGTCGCGTCGCAGTTCCCGGGGTTCGCGGAGCGGGTGCAACGGCTGGCCGGGGCCGAGCAGACCATGAACTCGATCGTGGCGGCACAGCGGTCGAGCCGCTGAGTCACGTCGCTCGGCGCGGACCCGCCGCCGGAGGGCGGATGCGTCCGGCCCGAGCGCCGGGGCGCTCAGTGCACCCAGTCGCCCGGGCCACCGCCCCGCCACTCGATCCATTCCGCGCTCGCCACGTCCTCCGGTTCCACGTCCTCCAGGCCCGCGCCGCGCAGGAACTCGACGATGTCGAGCATCGTGTACGCCATCCCGACGAAGGAATCGGCGACGCGGACGCGGCGACCGCCGTCCGGTGCGGAGGGGTACACGATCACCTGGGGCATGGCGCCACCCTCGCCCGCGGCCGATCGTGCCGCACTCGGGGCACCGCCGTTCGGGCAGGGGGATGACATCACCGGCGCAATGGTGGGTACCCGCTCCTGGCGGAGGTCAATGATGTTCGAGGCAGGCGATATCCGTGAATGGCGGGGTCACGACGTGCTGGACCCCGGCGGTCACAAGATCGGCGTTCTGGAGTCGGTCTACGTCGACACAGCCACCGACAAGCCGTCGTTCGCCGCGGTGACCGTGGGCCTGCCCACCCGTCGCCGGCTGGCGTTCGTACCGCTCGCCGGGGCGACGGTCGGCCCGGGCTATCTGAAGGTCGCCCACAGCAAGGACGTGGTCAGGAAGGCTCCCGCGATCGACCGGGACGGCGAGCTGCGTGCCACGGAGGAGCCGGGTGTCTTCGCACACTACGAACTGGACTATGCGCCGGGTACCGGCGGCGAGCGACGCCTGGCCCGCCGTTGACGCGCCGTGGCCGTCGGGAGGTCCGATGAGCTTGTTCCTGCTCCTGATCATCGTCGCCATCATCCTGGGGATCATCGGGTTCGCCGTTCATGGCCTGTTCTATCTGCTGGTCATCGGCGCCGTCGTCCTCGTGGTCGATCTCGTCTACGGCGCGATGCGCTTCCGCCGAGGGGGAAGGAAGCACCGCCTCGCCCGTTGACCCGTGACGCCCCGATCCACGCTGTGCCCCCGGCGCCTCGGCGACCGGGGGCACGGCGGTGCCGGTCAGGACAGGCCGAGAACGGTGAGGGTGCGCTCGGCCATGCGCTGCTCCCCGAGCGCGTTGGGGTGGACGGGGACGATGTTCTGCCCGAACAGGAGCGGTTCGATCCAGCGGGTGCCGGCGGCCTTGCACGCGTCGTGTCCCTCGGACGCCTGCGCGAAGTCCACGAAGGTCGCCCCGGTCTCCTCGGCGGCGCGCTCGACCACGGCGTTGAGGTGGGTCTGCAGGGCGCGCAGGTACGGCACGTCGCCGGAGGCGATCGGCAGCTTGACGAAGCACGACGGGTCCGCCGTGGCGGGCGTGATCCACGGGTATCCCAGCACCGCCACGCGGGCGTCGGGCGCCTTGGCGCGGACACTGCGCAGCGCGGTCTTGAGCGCGGGATAGGTGTTCGTGTCGATCGCGTCGTCGAACGAGCTGCCGTACTTGTCCTTGCACGGGCTGCCCTTGCCGCCGCTGAGGACGCCCGCGGTTCCGCAGGAGAGGATGGCGTTGATGAACGTGCCGTTGTCGTTGCCGCCGATCGTCAGCGTCACCAGGTCGGTGTCCGCGGTGACCGCGTCCACCTGAGGGGCGACTCCCGGGTACTGCGCCCCGGTGAAGTCCTTGGTCTGGGCGGCGCCGCAGGTGACGTCCGTCAGGTGGGCCTTCGTGCGCGAGGCGATGACGTGCGGGTAGTTGGCGGTGGAGCGCAGGCAGAGCAGGTTGGTGGGGTCGACGGGGAGAACGCCGGAGGCGGCGCTGTAACTGTCGCCGAGGGCGGCGTAGTCCAGGGGTGTGGTGGCGTGGGCGGCGGTGCCGGTGACGCTGAGGGCCAGTGCACCGGCGGTCGCGATTGTCGCGGTCATGACACGGCTCAGGGCATGCATGGGCAGGGTGCTCTCTCTTCTCGGGACGGATACACGAAAGCGGGCGGGCACAACGGCGCCCGGGGCGTGCTGGGTTCGCGAGAATGCGGCGGCTCGAGCAGGCGGGGTGCGGTCGACGGCACGTGGGCGAGAAGGCGCACGTCGCCGGCCGCGAAGGACCGGTCGCGGGATTACCGCGCGGTTCTACTGATAGGTAATGTGCGGCCGCCGGACCGCCGAGTCAACAATGTTGACCGAACTTCTTGAAACCCTGACTGCCCCCGAAGGCGGGCGGTGTCCCGCCTATGCTGAGCCGCATGCTGCAGACCGGATCCGGTTCCACCACCCGCGATGCCATCCACACCGCCGCCGCCCGGCTGTTCCGGGATCAGGGGTTCGCCAGGACCACCGTCCGCCGTATCGCGGCGGACGCCGGAACCGACCCCGCGCTGGTGATCCGTCACTTCAAGAGCAAGGAGCTGCTGTTCCTGGAGACGATGCACCTGACCATCGACGACGAACCGCTGCTCGACGTCCCGCTGGAGCAGTTGGGCGAACGGCTCGCCGAACTCCTCCTCGATCTCGACGGATCGGCCCGGGGCATCTTCCTGGCCCTGGTGCGCGGCAGCAACGAACCGCAGATCCTCGACCGGCTGCGGGAGACCCACGAGAACGTGTTCACCGAGCCCTTGCGTAACCGCCTGTCCGGTCCGGACGCCGACCTGCGCGCACGGCTGGCGGCCTCACTGGCCGGCGGACTGCTGTACGCGCTGTGGGTGGCGAGGGACGAGACGCTGCTCACGACCGACCGCAAGGAACTCATCGCCCGCTACGGCGCGCTCCTCCAGGAAGTCCTGACCCCCCGCACGTGAGGCCGGCCCGTACAACTGACGGGGGACACCGGGCAGGATGGGGTGTTTCTCCAGTGTCCCCAGGCCTGGGAGGCGCCGAGACTGCCTCTCATGACTTGTGAAGCGCCGTGCGCCGGGCCGGGTGCCGCATGACCGTCCCGCTCGCTCGCCGTGCCGCCGCCGAGGCCGTCGGGTCCGGGCTGCTGGTGGCCGTGGCCGTCGGCTCCGGGATCCAGGCCACCCGGTTGTCCCAGGACGCCGGCGTGCGGTTGCTCGCCTGCTCGCTCGCCGCCGTGTTCGGCCTGGCCGTGCTGATCACGCTGCTGGGCCCGGTGTCCGGCGGCCACCTCAACCCGGCCGTCACCCTGTCCGCCTGGTGCGCCGGGCGTCGCCACGGTAGGGGTCCGACGTTGCGGGAGGTCACCGCGTACGTACCGGCGCAGGTGGCCGGGGCGATCGGGGGTGCCGTCCTGGCCGACGCCATGTTCGCGAGGCCGCTGGTGCGGCTCTCCACGATCGAGCGGTCCGCCGGCCACCTGTGGCTCGGCGAGGCCGTCGCCACCGCCGGGCTGATCCTGCTCGTCCTCGGTCTGGAGCACAGCGGCCGTGCCCGGCCGGCGCCGGCCGCTGTGGCCTCGTACATCGGCTCCGCCTACTGGTTCACCTCCTCGACCTCCTTCGCCAACCCGGCGATGACCATCGGCCGCGCGCTGACCGACAGCGCCGCCGGGATCTCTCCCGCGTCCGTCGTCCCGTTCGTCGCGGCCCAGCTCATCGGGGCCGGGCTCGGACTGGGCGCCGCGGCGGTGCTGTTCGGGCGCCCGGCTCCCGGGGAAGCCGGCGCGGCCGTTCCTGCCGGCCGGGTGGAACCCGCGTCCGGCTGACGGAGTCCCGGGTTCAGTTCAGCCGGAACCTCTGCGCTGCAGAGCCGTTGCAGTCCCAGATCTGCAGCCGGGTGCCGTTCGCCGTGGCACCACTGGGCGAGTCCAGGCAGCGGCCGGACTGCGGGTTCAGCAGCGAACCGTCGGCCTGCTGCACCCACTTCTGACCGCCGACGCCGTTGCAGTCCCACAACTCCACCTGTGTACCGTTCACCGTGCCGTTGCCGTTGATGTCCAGGCAGCGTCCCAGCCCGCTCAGGGAGTTGTCCGTGCGGTGGAGCCAGTGCTGGTCCACCGCCCAGGACTGGCAGTCCCACAGCTGCACGGCGGAGCCGTTGGCACCGGTGTCGTCGGCCGCCACGTCGACGCACTTGCCGCCCGGACCGGCGACCGGGGCGCCGCCGTTCACCGAGAACTTCTGGGCCGTGGCGCCGTTGCAGTCCCAGATCTGCAGCCGGGTGCCGTTCGCCGTGGCACCGCTCGGCGAGTCCAGGCAGCGGCCGGACTGCGGGTTCAGCAGCGAACCGTCGGCCTGCTGCACCCACTTCTGACCGCCGACGCCGTTGCAGTCCCACAACTCCACCTGCGTACCGTTCACCGTGCCGTTGCCGTTGATGTCCAGGCACCGGCCCAACGTGCCGAGAGAGCCGTCGGGGTTGTGGGTCCAGTGCTGGTCCTCGGCATAGGACTGGCAGTCCCACAACTGCACGGCGGAGCCGTTGGCACCGGTGTCGTCGGCCGCCACGTCGACGCACTTGCCGCCCGGACCGGTGACCGTCCCCTGCGGCCCGTTGGGCACGTTCGTCTCACCGGAGTAGCCGACGGAGACGATGTTCGCCTGCACCGCGTTCTCGGCCGCGTCGGTCGGGTAGCCGGAGACCATCACCCCCTCGAAGAACGTGCCCATGTTCCAGTTGCTGTTGTCGCCGCCGATGCCGAGGATGATGCCGCCCTCCTGGTGCATCGGCTGATAGCCGCCGCGCGTCGGCAGGGCGCCGTCCCACCAGGTGGTCAGACCGCCGGACCGCGCGTCGCCGCCCTTCAGGGCGTACCGCGTCTGGCCGTTGTTCTTGAGCACCGCCGTGACGAACGCGCTGCCGTTGCCGCGGTTTGCGGTGTTGGACCCGTTGTCGCCCTGGAACATGCCGTTCTCGAGATCCGCCTCGACCCAGGGTCCCGAGCCGGTGCACGGCGCGAAGTAGCACGTGGTGGCGATGCTGACCGCGTCCATGTGACCGTTGCCGGTGTCGGCCGGTGTGCTCTCGGCGTTGCCGTAGTCGAAACAGCAGGCGGAGCCCACATGGGTGCCGCTGGCCACCATGTAGGCGCCCTCGGCCCGGCCGTTGACGGCGACGCCCGAGGCCACTCCCGTGTGGCGATAGCCCACGCCGGGTGAGATCCAGACCCCGTAGACCTTGTGGCCGCCCGCGGTGACCGCGATCTCACCGGCGTCTGCCCCGCGGTCCGCGCCCGTGCCGGAGGTTCCGGCGGGGCCCGGAGTCAGGTCGTTGTGCCGCGAGGTCTGGTCGTAGATCCTCGTGATCCGGCACGTCGTGCCGCCGCAGAAGGTGTCCTGGCGGGCGGCGTCCGCGTAGCCGCCGGGAGCCAGCAGGCCGATGTCGGCGCTCGACCCGTCCGAGGCCCGGGTGACCTGGTACAGGGCGCCGTTGTAGGACGCGAAGAGAGCCCGCACCGTACTGTGCGCGGCGACGCAGGGGGTGCCGGCGCCGCCGTAGATGTCGCATGGCTGCGAGCCGGCGGCCTCCGCCGGCTCGGCAAGGCCGACCAGGGCTCCCAGCAAGAGCATCAGGACGGCAAGGATCGATCTCTCTCCGCGCATCGTCTGCTCCTCGAAGGACGGGACGTGCCTGCAACTGGCGGACACAGCAGCCGAGTTCGGCATTCGCTGTGAAGGCTGCGGACGGTATGTGCGGAAGGTACGAACCATGGTCGGTCACGTCAAGATTTGTTGCTTCCGTCTTATTCAAGGTTTTGGACGTGTCCTGGTTTGTTGTATCGGTATGACCGTCAACGCGAGTCGGCGTGCGGCGAGTTGAGCCGAGCCTTGACCAGCCCTCGTGAGCCGCCGGGTGCACCGGCGCGTCGACACAAAAGGACCACCCCCACCCCCGGGACAGGGGCGGGGGCGGGGGCCGGCGGTCTCGGTCTCGGAGTGTCGCCCGGTCAGTGGGCCGGAGCGGCGATCTCCCGCTTCAGGATCTTTCCGCTCGGGCCCATGGGCAGCGCCTCCACCAGCCACACCTGGCGCGGGTACTTGTAGGCCGCCAACCGCTCGCGCACGTACTCCTGGAGTTCCGCGGGGCTCGCCTCGGCTCCGGGGCGCAGGACGACCGCCGCCGCCACCTCCTCGCCGAGCCTTTCGTCGGGCACGCCGAGGACGGCCGCGAGCGCGACGGCGGGGTGCTCGTGCAGGACCTCCTCGATCTCCCGGGGGTAGACGTTGTAGCCGCCGCGGATGATGAGGTCCTTCTTGCGGTCGACGATGTAGAGGTAGCCGTCCTCGTCCTGCCGGGCCAGGTCGCCGGTGCGCAGCCAGCCGTCGGGTATGGCGGCCGCGGTCTCCTCCGGGCGGTTCCAGTAACCCTTCATCACGTTCGGACCGCGGACCGCGAGTTCGCCGACCTCGCCGGGAGCGACGTCCTGGCCGGTGTCGTCCACCAGCCGCACCTCCACGTCCCGGACGGGTGTCCCGATGGATCCGGCCTTGCGCGGGCGGTCCGGGTGGTTGAAGGAGACGACCGGGCTGGTCTCGGACATCCCGAAGCCCTCCAGCACCATGCAGCCGAAGCGCCGCTCGAAGCCGTGCAGGATCTCCACGGGCAGGGACGCACCGCCCGAGACGCACATGCGCAGGGTCGACACGTCGGTCTCGTCGGCACCCGGGTGCTGGAGCAGTGCCGCGTACATGGTGGGCACGCCCTCGAAGACGGTCGCGCGGTCACGGGCGATGGCGTCGAGCACGGTCTGGGGGTCGAACCGGGGCACGAGGGTGAGCGCGGCGCCGCTGTAGACGGCGACGTTCATCGTGCAGGTCTGCCCGAAGATGTGGAACAGCGGCAGACAGCCCACGATGACGTCCTCGGGGGTCATCCGCTGCACATGGACGACGTTGACCTCGGTGTTGTGCCGCAGTCCCGCGTGGGTGAGCGCGGCCCCCTTGGGACGGCCGGTGGTACCGGAGGTGTAGAGCAGCACGGCGACGTCGTCGGCGGAGACCGGGGCGATCTCGGGACGCGGTTCCAGCCGTGCCAGCTCGGCGGTGAAGGCGGCGGGTTCGACGGCCATGCGCCGCACGCCGGCCGCGGCCGCACCCTGGGCGCCCTCGCCGGGCGCCTGGTGCCACTCGAAGAGCAGCACGGCACCGGAGTCCCGCAGGTGGTACTCGGTCTCCCGCGCCTTGAGCAGCGGGTTCATCGGTACGACGATCCCCCCGGCGCGCAGGATGCCGTAGTACAGGACGACGAACTCGGGCCCGTTGGGCAGCATCAGCGCGACCCTGTCGCCGGCCCGCAGGCCCTCGGTGCGCAGGAGGGCGGCGGCCTGGGCGCTCAGCCGGTCCAGCTCGGCGTAGGTGGTGGTGGCCGTCCCCAGCCGCAACGCGGTGCTCTCGGGCTGCCGACCCGCCGTCTCGGCCAGGAACTCCGCCAGATTCGCCATGATGCCTCCTCGCACACATGCTCGCCACGCTCGCCGGGCTCCCCCGCCGACGCTCACGGCATGGTGACCTCCGTGCCGGTGGGCGTCCATGGCCGGGCGAACAGCTCACCGCTCGGAGGATTGTTCCTGGAGACAAAAGATGCCCCGTACGCTGCGTCCATGAGTCTCTCGGACGTGAGCGCGGCCCTGCGGGTGCGGCTGCCTGAACTGGGCGAGCGGATGGCGCTGCGCATCCGTGCGGAGGTCGAGTCCTACGCCGACGAGTCGCTGATTCCGTTCGCGTCGCTGCGGGAGTCCTGCACGGCCAACGCCGACCAGTTGCTGGGGCGTTTCGCGCTGGACGCGGAACCCGATGTGCGGCCCGCGGAGCGGACCGGTCGTCTCCGCGCCGAGCAGGGGGTGCCCCTGGCGGACACGCTGCACGCCTATCGGATCGGCTTCGGGTACCTGTGGGCGCAGATGGTCGAGGAGGCCCAGCGGCATCCGGAGGTCACGGACGCGCACCTGGTCGCGGGTTCGTCGGAGATCTGGGCACAGTTCGGCCGGTATGCGGAGGCGGTCGCGGCGGCCTACCGCGAGGCCAGCGCCGAGCTGGCCCTGCAACGCGAGGCGCGCCGTTCGGCGTTGGTGGAGGCGCTGTTCACGGGCGCGCTCGCGGACCGGACGACGCTGTGGGAGACGGCGCGGCAGCTCGGCCTGCCGGAGCGCGGCCCCTACGCGGTCGTGGCCGCCGCCGTGCCGGATCCGGGTGGGGAGCCGCTGCCCGGGATCGAGGCGGCCCTGCGCCAGGCCGGTGTGGCGTCGGCCTGGCGGTTGCTGCCCGACGAGCAGCTCGGGCTGCTCTCGCTGGCTCATCCGGACGCCGAGACGGTGAGCCGCCGGGCGCTGCGGCACCGCCCCGCCCGGGTGGGGGTCAGCCCCCGGTTCGACTCGCTGCGCGACACACCGCAGGCGCTGCGTTTCGCCCGGCTGGCGCTGGCCGGGTTGCCGGGCGAGGGGCCGGGCGTGGCCCGCTTCGACGACAGCCCCCTCGCCATGCTGGTCGCCGCCGCCCCCGCCGAGGGGGCACGCCTCGTCGAGGTCGTGCTGGGGCCGGTCCTGGAGCTGCCGGCGGCCGAACGGGCGCGGCTGCTGCAGACGCTCGGGCACTGGTTCACGGCCGGAGGCGCAGCCGCCGAGACGGCGGACCTGCTCTTCATCCATCCGAACACCGTGCGCTACCGGCTCCGGCGGGTGGAGAAACTGACGGGACGTTCGCTGTCGGACCCGGCCGACCTCGCCGACCTCGGCGTGGCCCTGCACGCTCTGCGGCTCGTGCCTCGGGCGGACGGGCGCGACTCCTGAGACACTGACCACCGGTCACTGACAGCTACCAAGAGGTGCAATCGGTCACACGGAGTGTCCTCGAAGGTTTCGGTGCCGCGAGTGAGATTAATCGCGACTTCGGGGCACTAGAGAAGCAGGAATGCTGCTATCGGCAGGAGGCTCATCATGATCGCCCTCGGCATCATCCTGCTCATCGTCGGCTTCATAACCGGCATTTCGATTCTGTGGACCATCGGCGTCATCCTCCTGGTGGTCGGCGCGGTCCTGTGGATCCTTGGCTCCATGGGCCACGCGGTCGCCGGCCGGCGGCACTACTGGTAGACGCCGGAACGCTCCCGCACGGCGTCACGCCTGGGTTTCCAGGACCGCCTTGAGGGTGGACAGTTCCGTGTCGACCAGGGCGATCTGTTCGTCGAAGAACCGGTCGCCGAAGGTCTGCGGCTGATAGAAGGTCATCATGAACTCGGCGCCGTCGCCGTTGGGGACGACCCGGGCGGGTACACACCAGGATGCGGTGTCGTCCACGTAGTCGTGGTCCAGGATGCCGAAGTCCGCGTCGGCGCGCAGGCGGAGCCTGGCCGGGCCGACCGGAGTCGACATGGCCCACCAGTCGGGGTCGTCGGTGGGCTCGATGGACCTGACGTTGACGACCGCCCACTTGGTCCAGTTGGAGGGGTCGGCCAGGAAGGCGAAGACCTCGGCGGCGGGGCGGTCGATGCTGACGGACTTGGTGCGGGAACGGGCGATCATGGTCGGTTCCTCAGGGAGTTCGGTGCGGTGGCACGGAATGGGGTTCACCGATGAGGCGGCGGATCCAGCTCTCCAGCTGGTCCCGCTGCCCGGTCTCGAGTGAACCGAAGAAGTGGGCGTCGTTGCGGTCGGCGAGTTCGGCCAGCACGGGGACCAGGGCGCGGCCCTCGTCGGTGAGGACGAGCAGTACGCTGCGCCGCGAGGCCGGATCCGGCTCACGCCGGATCAGCCCCTTGGCGACCAGGCGGTCCACCAGCCGGGAGACGGCGCCGGGGTCGATGGCCATGTGCTGTGCCACCGCCTTGGTGCTGGCGTGGCCGTGGAACACACTCGCCATCACCCCCCACTGGGAGACGGTGACGCCGTGCCGGCCGATCTCTGCTTCGAAGCGGGCGTGGACCTCGTCGGAGAGCCGTCGCAGCCAGTAGCCGAGATGGTCGTGCAGTCCATGTGTCGTGGTCACACCCCCAGCATCATTGCCTGGACAACTGTTGTCAAGGCAATGCTGACGCCCGGACTCCCTGAACCGACTGCCGGAGCGGCGTCCGGTGCCAGAGCTGCAGCGTCCCGGTGCTAGAGCCGCACGGTCATCTTCACGAGCACGTCGTCGCCCGCCGCGAGGCCCTGCGGTGTGCGCACCGCGTTCTTGAGCGGCAGCAGGTAGGAGCCGTCCTTCGGGAAGAGCGAGGTCGTGAAGGAGACCTCGCCGATGCGGGCCTCGACGGGAATCACGCCCCAGCCGTACGTGGCCATCGCGGCCACGTCGCGGATGTCCGTGGACTCCTCGTCCGGCACGGTGACGAAGTAGAAGGGTGACGGCGCGCGCCACTCGATCACACGGCCGGAGAAGACGAGTTCCATCAGGTCGGTCCCGTTCCTCGAGGGGCCAGGTCACGCTCAGAGTACCGGCGGCGCCGTGGCGCCGTTCGAACGATGACGACGCGGCCGTCCACGGCGCGGCGACGGCGGGTGCACAGTCGGCCGACCCTCAGTCGGGCCACGAACTCCGGTGACTCCACGGCCGGTTGCGCGAGCGCCGGGTGCGGGTCGGCCGGGGCCGCCCGCGGCGCGAGCGGATCGCGGTGGGCGGCAGCGGGACGGGACCCACGGGCCGAGACCGGGCGCGGCGCGGGCGGAGGTACATCCGTTGTCCGGAAGGGCACCCGTCAGAGAGCGGTCGACGACTCGCGCCTGTCAGACGGTGGTTGGCGGCTCACGCCTGTCACAGGCTGCTGTCAGGGAGCGGCTCGCGCCCGCCGTCCCTGCCCCACGCCCCCGAGCCTGGGCCGCCCTCGGAGTGGCGGCACTCCGCGCCGAGTGGGCGGTGTCAGAGCTTGGCGCCGAAGTCCTGGGTCCACCACGGGCCGCCCGAGCCCTTGTGGACGCCCACGCCGATGTCCTTGAACGAGCAGTTGAGGATGTTGGCGCGGTGGCCGGGGCTGTGCATCCAGGAGTCCATCACCGACTCCGGGGTCTGCTGGCCCTTCGCTATGTTCTCCCCGTACGTGGACCAGCGGTAGCCCGCGGCGGTGATCCGCTGACCGGGGTCGGCGCCGTCCGGGTTCGTGTGGTCGAAGAAGTTCCGTGCGGCCATGTCGTCGGAGTGACCCTGCGCGGCCTTCTCCAGTTGCGAGTCCTCCGTGAGCGGTCCGCAACCGGCGGCAGCGCGCTCCTTGTTCACCAGCGCGACCACCTGAGCCACGGCGTCCGAGGGAGTCGAGCTCGCCTGCGGTGCGCTGGACGCGCTTCGGGTCGGGTGGGCGGAGGGTCCGGGAGCCGATGCGCTCTTCTTCGCCGGATGAGGCTTTTTGGAGGGTTTGCTCGTCCCTTTCGAGGCCGAGGCGGACGGCGTCACGGAGGCCGAGGCCGACTGCGAGGTCTCCACGACACGGGGCGCGGAGAGGTCGACCACGGGGTCGCCGGGGGTCCGCGCGGCGGTCGCCCCTCCGTTCCCCGACCCGGAGTCCGTCCCGAAGTACCAGAGGCCGCCGCCCGCGACGCAGGCCGCCACGACCGCGCCGCCGACCGCCCGGCGCCGGATGCGCCGGCGCCGCCGGGCCTCGCCCCGGGAAGCCGCCCGGCCGCGAGCGGCGCGGTGTCCGGACGCGGGGCTCATCGCGACCGGGTCCGCGGAAGGGTCCGGCCGGGACGCCGAGCCGGCCGGGGCCATCCCACCCATGGCGGCGTGCGTCTTCGCCGACAGCGCCGTCGAGACCACCACGAGGGCCAGGCCGGCCAGCAGTCCCTCCGCGGGCATCAGCCCGCTCCACAGACCCGAGCAGCGCACGCAACCACGAGCGTGCCGGGCTATTCGCTTGCGCCACAGCGTCGAGGGCCGCCCGTCCCAGGAGGCCAGCACGCCCCGGAGTTCCTCGCACGGCGGCTGCGCGTCGAGGGCCCGCACCACCACGCGGGCCGCCTCCAGTTGGGCCTTCATCCGCTGCACCCGAACCGCCGTGTGCTGGGGCGAAAGCTCCAGAGCCGCCGCCACCTCACCGCGCGTCAGCTCGCCGGCGCACTCCAGCCACCACAGCGACAGCAGTCCCCGGTCGTCCGGCTCCAGCCAGCGGGTGGCGCGCGCGGTCTCCTGGCGCTGGCCGGACAGCTGCAACTGCACGATGGTCAGGTCGACGAAGTCCGCGCCCGGATCCGCGAGATCCTCCGCCTCCTCGACGGCGCCGGGGGCGACCTGCCGGTCCTGCCAGTGCGTCCGGACCTGGTTCATCGCGATCGCCACGAGCCAGGACCGGAAGCTCTCGGGAGTACGCAGCCCGCCCAGCGCGTCCAGGGCACGGAGCATGGTCTCCTGCACCACGTCGTCGACATCGACCGAGCCGTTCAAAGCACGCCCCACGATGTTGTAGACGAGCGGAAGGTACGCGCTGACCAGGGCATCCTGGGCCTGCGGGTCGCCCGCCCGGGCAGCGGTCACCAGTGCCGCCGACTCCACCGTGTGCTGTGTACTCATCAAAAGCTTCCCTGTCCTCGATGCCGAACGGTGCTGTCCGATACCTGGGAGACCGCTCGCCGAGCCCCGGATAACAGTTCTTTCGCAGATTCGTTCGGCCAGAGGTTCGTCGTACCGGCCGGCAAGCGCAAGGAGGGAAGTCACAGGGAGTTGCGGGCGGAAGGCGCCGTCAGGCCCGTGCCCCGCCGTCGACGGAGAGGACAGCGCCGGTCACGAAGGAGGCACGGTCGCTGAGGAGCCAGGCGGCCGCCTGCGCGATCTCGTCGGGATCGGCGGCGCGGCGCAGCGGAGTGAGCGCCCTCAGCCGCTCGAGCAGACCCGGCGATTCCGCTTCCCACGTACGGATCATTTCGGTCAGCGTGCCGCCTGGAGCGATGGCGTTGACGCGGATGCCCTCGGGGCCGTAGGTGACGGCGGCCGACTCGGTGAGGCTGTTGACCGCCCGCTTCATCGCACCGTAGGCGGGCAGTTCGGGGTTGCCGCGCAGGCTGCCGATCGACGAGTTGTTGACTATGGCCCCGGTCCCGGCGGTGGCCCGGATGGCGGCGACCTCGGCGGTCACGGAGACCCAGACGCCCTTGAGGTTGACGGCGTAGACACGGTCGAAGTCGGCTTCCGGCAGCCGGTCCATGGGGCCGGGCCGCTGGATGGTCGCGCCGTTGTTGAAGGCCACGTCGAGCCGACCGTACAGGTCCACGGCACGGTCGACGGCGGCGCGGACGCTCGCCGGGTCGGCCAGGTCGCACACCACGTGGTCCGCGGTGCCGCCCGCCGCCCGGATCTCCTCGGTCACGGCCTTCAGCTGCCCTTCCGTCCGGGCGGCGAGGAGCACCTCGGCCCCCTCCCGGGCGAACAACCGGGCCGCGGCGGCGCCGATGCCGCGGCCGGCGCCGGTGATGAAGGCGACCTTGCCGGCCAGCAGGCCCGGCGCGGCGTGGGTGGATGCGGGGGTGGTGGATGTGTCGTTCATGGCAGCGAGCCTGCGCCGGTGCGAGGAGCGCATCCAGGCACTCGCGGTACCTGGATCCGCCCCTCGCGACCCGCGCACACTGGGGGTGTGGACAGAAGGGAACTGGCGGCCTTCCTGCGCAGCAGGCGCGAGCGGATCACCCCGGCCGAGGTGGGGCTGCCCGCCGGGCCGCGTCGCCGCACGCCGGGGTTGCGTCGCGAGGAGGCGGCACAACTGGCCTTCATCTCGACCGAGTACTACACGCGGCTGGAGCAGGCACGCGGCCCGCGGCCGTCCCGCGAGGTGCTGGCGGGGCTGGCCCGGGCGCTGCGTCTCTCGGACGCCGAACGCGACCATCTCCACCACCTCGCCGGCGCACCGCCCGGCCCGCCGCCCGGGCCCGCCCGTGAGGTGCGGCAGAGCATCCTCGACCTGCTGGACCGGCTGCCGCAGGCGGCTGCGATCGTGACGTCCGCGACGTTCGAGGTGCTCGCCTGGAACGACTTGGCGGCGGCCCTCATGGAGGACTTCTCCGCCCTGCCCCGGCGCGACCGCAACCTGGTGCGCAAGGTCTTCCTCGGTCCGCGCTCCGGAGGGCGGCGGTTGTACGGGGTGTCCGACGCGGACGCGTTCGCGCGGGTCTCTGTCAGGCGCCTGCGCGCCGCCGCCGCACGCTACCCGGACGACCCCGAGATGACCGGCCTCGTGGCGGAACTCCTCGCCGGGAGCGAGGAGTTCGCCGGGCTGTGGGCCGCCCATGACGTGTCCGCCGCACCAACCCTGCGCAAGACCTTCGAGCACCCGCTGGTCGGTCCGGTCACGGTCGACTGCGACGTTCTCGACATCAGCGACCGGGACCAGCAGCTGGTGATCTACACCGCCGCCCCCGGCTCGCGTTCCGAGGAGGCACTGCGGCTGCTGTCGGTCATCGGCACCCAGCGCATGGACACGATCCGCTGAGCGTCGCCCGGCCGTTTTACGCGCCCGGCATCACGGGCGTGCCGCGGTGCTCGGGGCCGCGGCCCGCCCTGCCAGGACCCGCCGCAGCGGGTCGTGGAGCGTGGTGGCCGCGACGAGGAAACTGTCCGAGCGGGAGGTCCATGGCGCGCCCTCGGCGTCCGTGACGACCGCGCCCGCCTCCCGTGCGACGAGGGCGCCGGGCAGCAGGTTGGCGTTGTCCCGGCCGAACTGCCAGAAGGCGTCGAGGCGTCCGGCCGCTGTGTCGGCGATCTGCCAACTGGTGGGGCCCAGATTGCGTACCGCGCCCACGAGCGGCAGCACCGCGGCGAGGGAGCGGCCCGCCTCCTCGGCCGCGCCCGGGTGCCGCGCGACGAACGGGGGCTGGCTGGTGGCCACGAGCGCGGCCGCCGGGTCCGTCTTCGCCGACGGCGCGATCGGCCGGCCGTCGCGGGTGGCGCCGCCACCGCGCGAAGCGAGGTACGTCTCGCCGAGCAGCGGCGCGTGCAGTGCGGCCGCCACCGGCTCGCCGTCGCGCACCAGCGCCAGGCTCACGCAGAAGTGCGGGAGATCCTGCAGGAACTGCACGGCCCCGTCGATGATCGACGCCAACGTCATGGCGCGCGTTCCGCCCGGCAGGCTCGACGCCGCCGGACGTGCGCTCGCCGTGCATCCCGCGGTGCACGGCGCCTTCGCCACCACGGGCAGCCACAATCTGCACGTGGCCGTGTGGGTGCGGGATCTGGCCGCCCTCTACCGGTTCATCACCGAGGACCTGGGCGCCCTGGGAGTCGAGGGCGCCGAGACCGTGATCGTCGGCCAGGCGGTCAAGCGGCCGGGGCGCCCGGGGCCGCGGCCCCTCGGGCAGCCGCGCCGGTGACGGCAGGTGAGGGGCCGCTCCCCGGCCCTTCGTTCACAGCGGCACGGGCCGGACGGCCGGCTCGTCGTTGAAGTCGTTCGACGCGGCCGGCGCCACCGGCCCTCGTGACGGCGAACTCGGCTCGCGGAGGTGCCGCGTTCGCGGCCGCTCAGTCGAGACAGAACTCGTTGCCCTCGATGTCCTGCCATCAGGAGGCACGACTCGTTGACGCCATCGGCACGCAGCAGTCGCACGCGTACCGCGCCGAGTGCGACGAGGCGTGCGCATTCGCCCTCGAGTGCGGCCACGCGCTCTTCGCCCACGAGCCCGGCGCCGACCCGCACGTCGAGATGCACTCGATTCTTGACGACCTTGCCTTCGGGAACACGCTGGAAGAACAGTCGCGGGCCCACACCTGAGGGGTCGGCGCATGATGCGAACCCCGGACCCTGATACTCAGGGGGCTGTGCGCGATCGAAATCGCCCCAAGTGGCAGACCCCTCCGGTGGCGGCGGTGCCACGTATCCCGGCACCTCTGACCAGAAGCGGGCGACGCGCTGGGGTTCTGCGCAGTCGAAGGTGACTTGCAAATGCTTGATCGACGCCATCGGGCCATCATGGAAGCGGGGTCTTTCGTCCGCTTTCGGGCCCGCACCTGTTCCGGTGTTCCTCAACTCCCTTCAACGGCACAGTTCGTCCCCCAGGGCCGTGCGCGCGTAGCGGACGGTACGGCCGCGGCGGGTGCGG
Organism: Streptomyces sp. NPDC044061; assembly: GCF_056434305.1. Lineage (NCBI taxonomy): Bacteria > Bacillati > Actinomycetota > Actinomycetes > Kitasatosporales > Streptomycetaceae > Streptomyces > Streptomyces sp. NPDC044061. Next base: position 98,661 of record NZ_JBWKFL010000017.1, read on the forward strand.
CTGAGCAGGCCGGCGTCGTAGAGGACGGCCAGGTGCTGGCTGACCGCGCCGGGGGTGACGTTCAGGCGGTGGGCGAGTTCGGTGGTGGAGGCCGGTTCGGCGAGCAGGCTCAGCAGGCGGGCGCGGGGTCGGCCGAGAAGTCGTACCAGGGCGCGGTCGGTGACAGGGGGCGGTGCCTCGGAGAGTGTGGCGCGGCCGCGCGCCGGATAGATGAGCATCGGTGGTCGTGACGGGTCGAGCACCGTCTGGGCGCCGCGGGCGAAGAGCGTCGGCATCAGCACCAGGCCGCGGCCCGCGATGCGGATGTCGGCCGAGGGCCAGGGGGCCGTGTCTCCCGAGCGGGTCAGCAGCAGCCGGTCGCCGGTCCACACGAGCCGCGGGTCGAGACCGGCGAACAGCTCCGCCGCCCCCTGCTCGGCCAAGACCCGCGCCTGGTGGGCGAGATCGGCCTCCAGGATGCTCTGCACGCGCGGCCACCAGCCGTCGCTGAGGCAGGTTTGCCAGTAGGCGTCGAGGGCGTCGGCGAGCCGGGGGAGAAAGGCCGCCGGGTCGGACAGGCCTCGGGCGACGACCGGCGGGAGAGCGTCGCCGGTGCGGTAGGTGGCGTGGAAGTCGGCGGTGACGACGTCCGGCGGGGTGCGGCGGACCTCGTCGAGTTCCTCGGCGAAGGCGGGGCGCGCTCGGTCGGGGCGCGGAGTGAGGAAGTCGGGCACCCACAGCCAGGGGGCGATCAGGGCGGTGAGCAGTTCGCGGTCGAGGGAGTCCAGGCGCGGGCGGATGCGGCGCAGCCAGGGCCGGTGGTGCGGGTACCGGGCCGGGTCGTGCAGGCAGCGCAGCGAGAACACCGCCTCCTGCAGCGGGGAATAGGCGAAGGAGGTGGTGGCGAGGTCGCCGATGAGGAAACCGAACTCGATCATTGAGCGCCACGCTAAATCATTGTCGGACGCGCGAGGAGACCGGGTTGGCTGTCCGACATGACCACGACATCAGTTTCGCAGGGTCCTGACCAGGACGGCAGTCCCGAGGCGCCCCGCGCCACCCGCGCGGGCGGGCTGCTGCCTGCCGACCCGGCGCTGCGCCTCGCCACCGCCCTGACCGCCGTCAACTCCTTCGGCAACGGCCTGTACTTCCCGCTCGGTGTCCTGTACTTCACGCGCATCGTCGGCCTGGACGTGACGGCGGTCGGGCTCGGGCTGACGGTCGCGGGTCTGGTGGGCGTCGCCGCCGGCGTGCCCGCAGGGCGGGCCGCGGACCGGTGGGGCGCCCGCCGGGTCGGGGCCCTGCTGTGGGGCGGCACGGGGATCGCCACGGCCGCGTACACGCTGGTGCACTCCTACGCCGGGTTCCTCGTCGCGGTGATCTGCGCGACGGGGTTGCAGATGGCGAGCCGCGGTGTGCAGGGCGCGCTGTATGCCGACGTGCTGCCGGCGGGGACGCGGGTGGAGGCCCGGGCCTACTTGCGGATGGTGACGAACGTCGGGATGGGCGTGGGCGGTGCCCTGGGCGCGGTCGCCCTCCAACTGGACACGCGCGGAGCGTACTTGACGGTGATCGTGCTGAACGCGCTGTCCTTCGCCGGTCCGGCGCTGCTGGTCCCGCGGCTGCCGCTGGCGCCGCATGTGCGTGAGCGTGCGGTCCCGGACGCCGGAGCCCCGGCGGCCGGCCGCTGGCGCGCGGTGCGTGACCTGCCCTTCCTGGCCGTGACCGTGCTCAACGCGGTGCTGGTCGTGCAGTACACGCTGTCCGAGGTCGGGCTGCCCCTGTGGATCGTGGAACGGACCGAGGCGCCGCGCTGGACGGCGGCGCTGCTGATGATCGTGAACTGTGCGCTGGTGGCGCTGCTGCAGGTCCGGGTCGCCCGCCGAGCCTCCCAAGTGCCCAGCGCCGTACGGGCGATGGGCTGGGCGGGGCTGCTGCTGGCGGCGTCCTGCGCGGTGTACGCGCTGTCCGCGGGCCTGTCCCCCGTGTGGGCGGTGCTGGCGCTGACCGCCGGTGCGGTGGTGCAGGTCTTCGCGGAGGTGCTGTCGGCCGCGGGTGGCTGGACCCTTGGTTACGAACTCGCGGACGCCCGTGCGCACGGTGTCTACCAGGGCGTGTTCGGAGCCGGGATGTCGGCGGGGATGATGGCGGGGCCGGCGCTCGTCACGGTCACCGCGATCGCCCACGGCGCGCTCGGCTGGGCGGTGCTCGGCGTCGTGTTCGCCGTGGCCGGGCTCGCCGTGGCGCCCGCCGTGCGCTGGGCCCGGCGCGACGGCGCCTGGCGGGGCGAACCGGCCTGACGTCATTCTGTCGCCGGTGCGGGCGGGCGAGAGCCCGTGCCGGTGGGTCAGGGTTCGCGGTGCTCGTGTGCCGCCCGCTCCAGTTCCGCGGCCTCCGCCTCGGCCACGCGCATCTCCGCCTGCACGTCGATGGAGCGGGTCAGCCACCAGTACAGGACCGCCGAGACCGGCAGTCCGACGAACAGGGAGATGTCGGCTCCGCCGAGCGCCTTGGCGGCGGGGCCGACGTACAGGGTCCCGACGGAGAAGAACGGGATCATGAAGGCGAAGCCCACCAGGTACGAGATGATGCCGTGCCAGCCCCAACGGCCGTAGATGCCGTTGGGATTGAAGATCTCGGCGATGGCGTAGTGCCCGCGGCGCACGACGTAGTAGTCCATGAGGTTCACCGCGGTCCACGGGATGAACAGGTAGAGGACCAGCAGCAGGAAGTTCTCGAAGTTGTCCAGGAAGTCCGAGGTCGCTGCCAGCGCCCCGATGAGGGAGAGCCCGGCGGTCAGGCCGAGGGTCACCAGGCGTACGCCGAGCGTCGGCCGCACCCGCTTGAACGAGTCGATGGCGCTGATCAGGGTCAGTGAACCGCCGTACATGTTCAGCGCCGTGACGGACATCAGGCCCAGCGCGGAGAAGAGCAGGACGATCGCGCCGAACCCGTCGAACACCTTGTCGCCCGCGGCGTTGATCGACGGAATCGTGTCGAAGTTCTTGCCGGCCCAGGCTGCGAGCAGCGACCCGAGCACCATCAGCCAGATACCGCCGAGCGCGGAGCCGAAGTAGGTCCAGTAGAAGGTCTTGCGGACGGTCACGTCCGGCGGGAGGTAGCGCGAGTAGTCCGAGACGTAGATGGCCCAGCTGATCTGGTAGCCGGCGACCACGCCGAACTGGGCGAGGAACGGCGTCGCCTTGAAGGCGCCGAGGTCGAAGGAGCCGGGTGGATAGTGCAGGGTGACCAGGACGCCGACGGTGAAGACCCCGAAGATGACGAGGAAGACGTAGGTCAGGACGCGCTCGGCCTTGTGGATGATGTCGTAGCCCACCAGCGCGATGACCAGCGCGATCACCGTGACCACGACCACCCACAGGTTGACCTTGCCGTGCACCGTGGTGTGCATGGCGTCGGCGGCGAGGATGCTGTTGAAGACGTTGAATCCCGCGTACTGCACATAGGCGAAGAGCCACACCAGGAGGGCGCCGACATAGCCGAACTGGGGCCGAGACTGGATCATCTGCGGCAGGCCCAGCTGAGGGCCCTGGGCCGAGTGGAAGGCCATGAAGAAGGTGCCGATGAGGGTGCCGGCGACGATGGCGAGCAGGGACCAGATGAGGTTGCCACCCTCGGTGATGCTGACCAGACCGACCGCCAGGGTGGCGATCTGGGCGTTGGACATGAACCAAAGCGGGCCCAGATGCCAGAGCTTGCCGTGCCGTTCGTCCAGGGGGATGTAGTCGATGGACCGGACCTCCAGGCCGGACACCCTCGGCTCCGCTGATGTGCTCATGACGCCTCCCGGGCCCGGTGTGCCTCTCAGGTCACATTCTTCCCCCGTCGGTGCGATCACGACTGCTGACGGCCACGGGGCGCCCATGGCGTCACGCAGCGCGAGAAGCGGTCACGTGCGGTACGTCCTCCTCTGCCGTCCGCCCCGTTGCCGGGCGATGCGTTCCGGATGCCCCTGACACCTCGACCGCACGCACGAATGTGTTGTTCTGCTCACAATCCATGCCCAAAAGGGGCCCGCCGTGGCAGCGGTCACTTCGCGGAGCGGGCGTTTTGTTTAGGTTCGCAGTTCCGTGTCCCTGACTCCGAACTGCCGAGGCCCCCCACGATGGCGTACCGAATCCGCCCCATGTCGCACCCGCGGAGCCAGGGAAGGCGCGGCCTCCTCGGCAGGCGCGCGGCGGCCTGCGGCCTGCTCGCGGCCATGGCGTCGGCGCTGCCCACGGCCGTCTCGCCGGCGACCGCGTCGGCGGCCCCGGCATCGACGCCGTCCGGCTCCACCGCGGCCGACTTCGCCAAGTCGGTGCAGGCGAAGGGCAAGGCGCGGGTGACGGCCGCGGTGCTCGACCTCGACGGCACCGGAGGCAAGCCCGCGGTGTACGGCGGCGACACGCCCTACGACACGGCGAGCATCATCAAGGTCGACATCCTCGCAGCGACACTGCTCCGGGCGCAGGACTCCGGGCACGCCCTGACCGCGCCGGAGCGCGACCGGGCGGAGGCCATGATCGAGCACAGCGACAACGCGGCGGCCAACAACCTCTGGCGGCACATCGGCCTCGCCCCGGGCCTCCAGGCGGCGAACAAGCGGCTGGGGCTGACCTCCACCCAGGGCGGCCCGGGCGCCAAGTGGGGTCTGACGAGGACCACGGCGAGCGACCAGATACGGCTGCTGCGCGCGGTGTTCGGCACCGGGAAGACCCCGAAGGCGGCCTCCGCGGCGGCGCTCAGCGACTCCTCCCGGGCCTACATCCGCACGCTGATGAGCCGCGTCGCCGCCGACCAGTCCTGGGGCGTCTCGGCGGCCGGGGGTTCCGGGTGGGCCCTGAAGAACGGCTGGCTGCAGCGCGACACGAACGACCTGTGGGACGTCAACAGCGTCGGCCGGATCACGGCGGGCGGCCACCACTACCTCGTCGCGGTGCTCTCGGACGGCAACACGTCGATGAAGGACGGCGTCGCCCTGGTGGAACGCGCGGCCCGGGCCGCCGTGTCCGCCACGACGGCCCACTGACGGCCCGCTCCAGGCCGTCCGCCCCCGTGCCGGACGGGGGCGGGTTGCTTCTGAAGCAGCGGTCAGGAGGGCTTCGCCGCCGAGACCGCGGTCGCGGTGACCTTGTTGTCGCACTCGGCGAACTCACCGTCGGACAGGGCGACCTGGTGAGCCCCCGAACCGGGCAGGCCGACCACCAGCGTCGGGTACACGACGGGCTTCGCGCCGGACGCGCAGTAGCCGTCTCCCTCGCCCTGCACCTGTACGAAGGTCAGCTTCACCCAGGCCTTGCCGCCCGGCGCGACCCGCACGCTCGACGCGGATCCGGTGGGGGTCACCGACAGCGGGACGTTGTGCGCGGGAGAGCCGTTGCCCGCTCCGGCCACGGACGGGTGGCCCGAGAGGGTGCACGCCTTGCCGGAGGTGTTGGTGAACTCGACGACCGCCGCTCCGACTCCGGTGCCGTCGGGACGGTCGGCGGCCTGGTACGCCGTCGCCTCCAGAGCGCCGACCGCGCACGTCGGCGCGGTGCCGGAGGTGTCGGACGCCGGGGAGGCGGGGGCGCCCGTGGGGGTCGACGTCTTGCCGGTGGAGGGCTGCGACGCCTTGGTGGCCGGGGCGGTGGGAGAGGTCGCCGTGGGGGACGCGGTCGCCGTCGCCGGGGTCTTGGACGGCGCCTCCGCCGCCCGGTCGCTGTCGCCCGACTGGCACGCGGTCAGCGACAGCGCGGCCGCGATCGCGGCCATCGCCGACGCGGTGACACGGATGGTGTTTCGGTGCTGCATGGGGTCCCCCGAGGTCGGAAGTGCTGGGTCGACCGGCTCCGCGCCGGTGCTCACGGACTCAGACAGAGCCATCTGACCAGGGGTTCCGCTGTGGATCACCTGTGACGCCCCCGTGACAGGAACCGGGCCGGATCGGCACGCAGGAGCCGGAACGCGGGCCCCGGGCGACAGGCTCCGGCGGCGTGGCGTGCGAGGCGCAGACTGGGTTCGTGGCGAGGATGACCCTCTGGGCGAACCGGCTGGGAGGCGGGTATGACGGTGAACCGTGTCGGCCTGGTCGTTCACGGCGGACGGGCACAGGCCGTGGCCGCCGCGAGCGCCGTACGTGAGTGGTGCGCCGAGCACGCCGTGGGGTGTGCCGACATCGACGTGTGGCAGGAGGGCGAGCGGCACAGCGCCCGGGAGGAGGTCGACGCCGCGGGCGATCCCGACCTCATCGTCACCCTGGGCGGCGACGGCACCTTCCTGCGCGGTGCCCGGCTGGCGGCCGAGAACGACGCCATGGTCCTCGGCGTCGACCTCGGGCGGGTCGGCTTCCTGACCGAGGTCCCCGCCACGGCGGTGCGCGCGGCGCTGGACGCCGTACGGGAGGAACGGATCACCGTGGAGAGCCGCATGCTTCTCACCCTGCGGGCGTCGTGCCGGCTGAAGGTGCCCGAGCACCTGGAGGCGGCGGTGCGCTACGGCCACGGACCGACGCTGCCCGCGCCCAGGGTGCGCACGGAATGCGAGGTCGGTGACGACTGGGGGGTCGCCCTGAACGTCACCGCGCTGAACGACGTCGTCGTGGAGAAGCTGTCCCGGGACCGGCAGGTGTCGGTCGGCGTCTATCTGGCCGGACGGCTCCTGGCGTCGTACTCCGCCGACGCGCTGATGGTGGCCACGCCCACGGGCTCGACCGCGTACAGCTTCGCGGCCGGCGGTCCGGTCGTCTCGCCCCGCGCGGAGGGCCTGGTCTTCACGCCGGTGGCCCCGCACATGGTGTTCAACCGGTCGGTGGTGGCCGCCCCCGACGAGCCCATCGCGATGCGGGTGCTGGAGCGGTCGGGCCAGGCCGCCGTCAGCATCGACGGCCAGGTGCGCGGTGTGCTCAACCCCGGGGACTGGATCGGCGTGTACGCCGCTCCGCGCCGGCTCAAGGCGGTCAGGCTGGGTCCCATGGACTTCTACGGCCGGCTGCGCGAGCGCATGAACCTCACCGACGCGCCGGCCGCGCTGGCCGACGGGGAGGCCGCTCCGCTGTGGCCGGTGACCACACCCCCGCCGGGCGATCTCGCGCACCTCGCCCTGCCCCCCGTTCCCGAGGACGCGCGACGGCTTTCCTGAGGTCCGCCGGAAGGGCCCGCGCGGGTTTCGTAACGCGTCCGATCTCGTCGCTCGTCCGAGCGATCCCGTGGAACGTCGTGCGCGCCATTGTCGCCGCATGACTGACACCCCCCACCACAACGCCACGGACCCGCAGCGCGCCCCCGAGCCGGCCGAGGGTCCGGCCGGCGCCACCCGCAGATCCGTCATCGCCACCCTCGGCGGCGCCACGCTCGGCGTGGCCGCACTGGGTCTCGCCGCCACGCAGGCCGCGGCCGCGGCGCCCCGGACCGCGGACCGGACCGCTCCCCCGCTCACCGCGGCGTGCGTCCTCACGCCCGAGCAGACCGAGGGGCCCTACTACCTGGACCTGGAACGGGTCCGCAAGAACATCACCGAGGGCAAGGCCGGCGTTCCGCTGACCCTTCGCGTCACGGTCACGGACAGCACCACGTGCGCCGCGCTGCCCAACACGGCCGTCGACATCTGGCACTGCGACGCGCTGGGGATCTATTCCGGTTACGTCGCCGGCGGATCCACCCCCGACACGACCTTCCTGCGCGGCGTGCAGCTGACCGACGCCTCCGGAGTCGCGGAGTTCACCACCGTCTACCCGGGGTGGTACGTCGGCCGGGCCCTCCACATCCACGTCAAGACGCACGCCGGCGGGACCGTCTCCAACGGGACCTATCACGGAGGCCACGTCTCCCACACCGGCCAGCTCTACTTCCCGGAGACGTACAACACCAGGGTCGCCGCCCTGTCCCCCTACCGGAACAACACGGCCACGCGCACGCTCAACGCGAGGGACGGCATCTACCGCAACGGTGGTTCCTCGACCCTGCTGACCCTCACCCAGGCGGGCAGCGACCTGAGCAAGGGGGTGACCGGGACCGTCGTGCTCGGGATCGACCCCACCGCCACCCCCTGACGGTCGTCCGGGAGCGGTGGCCGGGTCCTGTGCCGGTGCCGGCCACCGCGCGCACCGCCCACTCGCCGCGCATGGTTTCGGCGCGGGAACGTGCGGCCAGGAATCGGGGATGAGCCGGAGTCGAACGTGCGAGGTATGCGGTACGGCGCTGATCACGAGGCCGCACGGCGGCCGGCCGGCTCGGTACTGTTCCAACGCCTGCCGGCAACGGGCACTCCGGCGGCGGACGGCAGCCCGGGACGCCGTCCGGGCTCAGGGCGCCGCGTCGGGTGCCGCCCCCACCGCGGCACCCGGTACGGCGACCGCGGCACCCCGTGACCGCGCCCTGCCGCCGGCGCTCGACTCCTTCGTCGGCCGGCGGCAGGAACTGTCGGGCCTGCGCGCGCTGCTCAGGAGCACACGGCTGCTCACGCTCACCGGCGCGGGCGGTGTGGGCAAGACGCGGCTGGCGCTGGAGTTCGCCAGGGGGTTACCGAGCCGGTACGCCCGGGTCGACCTGGTGGAGCTCGACTCGCTGCGGGACGGCGCAACTCTGACGCAGTCCGTGGCCGCCGCGCTGGGCGTGGGCGAACGGGCGGGCCGCACCGGGCTCGACGTCCTGGTCCGTGCGATCGGTGATGACTCCCGGCTGCTGCTTCTGGACAACTGCGAGCACCTCGCCGAGCCGTGCGCCCGGCTGGTCGTCACCCTGCTGGGCCGCTGCCCCCGGCTGCGGATCCTGGCCACGAGCCGGGAGGCACTGCGGGTGCCCGGGGAGACCGTGTTCCGGGTCGGCGAGCTGTCCCTGCCGCCGGCCGACGCCGGGGACGACGTGACCGCCCTGCTGCGGGCGGACGCGGTACGGCTGTTCGTGGAACGCGCCGCGTACCGCTCGCCCGGATTCGCGCTGGGCCGGAACAACGGCCGGCTGGTCGCGGAGATCTGCCGACGGCTGGACGGCCTGACCCTCGCCGTCGAACTCGCGGCTCGCCACGTCGGCACCCTCGCGCCGGGCGACATCCTCGCGGGCCTGGACGACCAGTTGTCCCAACTGGACCTGCCGGCCGGTGGCAGCAGGACCGGGCCCCGCCGGCACAGCGGGCTCGCCGCCGCCGTCGACTGGAGCCACCGGCTGCTGGATCCGGCGGAGCAGGCCGTCTTCCGGCGCCTCGCGGTCCTCGTCGGAGGGTTCGACCTGACCGCGGCGCGCTCGGTGTGCGCCGGCGGCGGCATCGGGCCGCGAGAGGTCTTTCCCCTCCTGTGCGCGCTCGAGGCGAAGTCACTGATCGTACGGCTGCCCGGGGACGCGGCGCCCACCCGCTTCCGGCAGCTCGGAGCCATCCGCGCCTACGCCATGGAACGTCTGCGCGCATCCGGCGAGCTGGGCGCCACCCTGCGCAGCGCCCTCGCATGGCTCCACGAGGTGGCCGAGCGAGATCGCGGGGACGTGTTCGCCGACCAGGCGAGCAGCCCGCTGACGGCGGAACGGGACAACCTCGCCTCGGTGCCGGCCCTCGCCACCGGCCAGGACGAGGCGGCGCGAATACGGCTGACCCTGGAGCTGGCCCGGGTGCACTACCAGCAGGAGCAACCGTCGGCCGCGCGCGCACTGCTGACCGGACTGCTGCGGGAGCCCGGCGGCCGGGCACTCGGCGGGGAGGTGGCCGCGCTCGCCGCACGGGTGGCCGCCCAGCAGGCCGACCCGCACCGAGCACTGTCCCTGGGCGAGCGGGCGGTGAACCTGGAGCAGCGGCGTGACGTGCCCGCCGGACTCGCCAACGCACTCGACGCCAGAGCGGCGGCGCGGCTGTGTCGCGGCGAGTTCACCGAGGCCGTCACGGATCTGCGCGCGTGCCTGGACCTCGTCGCCTCGCTCGGCTCACCCCAGGACGTCGCGTGGTGCACCCAGCACCTGGCCTGGGCGCTGCTCCAGGCGGGCGGGGAGCGCGAGGCCGACGAGCTGATGTCGCAGTGCCTTCCCGTGCTCAGGAAGCGGGCGCCCTGGCCCCGGGCCGCGGCCGCGCTGCACACCGCGGGCGCCGTACGGCTGGCTCTGGGGCAGCTGGAGAGCGCCGAGACCCTCTTCGCCGAAGTGCTGCGCATCGCCCCCGGGGCGAGTTTCCACGCGCTGTACCCCGTCGAGGGCCTGGCGCTGGTGGCCGCGGAGAGCGGTGACATGCAGCGCGCCCTGCGGTTGTGCGAGGCGAGCGCGCAGGCGCGACGCCGGCTGGACACCGAGCCCGAGGCGCCCTGGCGGCGCAGGATGGAGCAGGCGGCGGCCCGCGCCCGGACCCTGCTGCCCGCGGCGGCGCGGGAAGCCGCGGTCGTCGGCGCACGCGGACTGCGCGGGGACCGGCTCGTCGCCTACGCCCTGCGGACGGGAAGCGGTGACCAGGTCCGGCGGGGGCCGGACGCCGTCGGGGCCGGCGACGAGCCGTGGCGGCTGACCGCCAGGGAGTTCATGGTGGTCGAACTCGTCGCGGAGGGGTTGACCAACCGGCAGATCGCGGACGAACTCGGGCTTTCGGCGCATACGGTCGCCACGCACCTGGACAAGGTGCGCGACAAGCTGGGTCTTCGCTCACGCACACAGATCGCCCTGTGGTTCGGCCGACGAGAAGCGGAAGCTTCGGTTCCGTGACATCCGTCACGCCTCCTTCGAGAGCTCAGGAAGCCGAATAGTAGATGCCGCTCTGGCGACATATGGGATTTGTCCGTCTTGACGCAGGCACCCGCCGCGGCCGGGATGACGGCGTTCCATGGGTTCGGCAGGTGCACCCGTTCTCCCGTAGCTGGCGGGTTCCTGACGGAACGACAGCCCTGCTCGCCGACCACCCAGACCGGGTCAGCACGCTCCCCGGCCCTTGGCAAGGGCCGCACAGACCTACGAGGCGAGGTAGTACGAAGGGCCTTTGCACTCGCGATGCGACCCTTCTAAGAATGACGACCCACAGGAAGTCTCCGCAGCTCAGGAGCGGAGTCCCCGCAGAGCCCGCCGCGGCAGGCGGCGCTCGGCGACTACCGGTGAGGTCACGCATGGCGAAGCATCGCAAGAAGCAGCACTACCGGCGGATGGTCATAGCAGCCGTCGCCCTGAGCGCCGTGGGCGTACCTACCGCGGCCATGGCCTGTGGCGACTGGCAGGACGGCGGCGAGAGCCAGGCCGCGGGCGCCCCTGCGGTCACGGGCGCCGGTCTGGCCGCGGGCGCCGGGAACCACACGGTCACGGGCCGGCAGCAGCACGCCGTCCCGGATCACCCCCGGAAGCGCCACCACGCCCACCACTGGGCCCGCCACTGGAAGAAGGACCCGGCCGGCAAGCCCACTTCGGCGCCCTCGAAGACGCCGACCGCCCCTCAGAGCACCCCCACGGCCACCCAGCCGAAGCCCAAGGCGACCGCCCCCACCTCCGCGGCTCCCGCCGCGCCGAGCGCCCCCAAGGCCACCGCCACCGCGTCCGGGGTCACGGCCCGCATCGTGCAACTCGTCAACGCCGAGCGCGCCAAGGTCGGTTGCTCGGCCCTGACCCTGAACTCGACCCTGACCAAGGTGGCGCAGGCACACAGCCAGGACATGGCGGCGCACCAGAACATGTCGCACACGGGGTCCGACGGGTCCTCTCCCGGCGACCGGATCACGCGCGCCGGCTACACCTGGAGCACCTACGGGGAGAACGTCGCCTACGGCTACTCGACTCCCGAGCAGGTCATGGCCGGCTGGATGTCCAGCCCCGGCCACCGGGCCAACATCCTCAACTGCGCGTTCAAGGAGATAGGCGTCGGTCTGGCGCAGCCCAACAGCTACTGGACCCAGGACTTCGGAACCGCACGCTAGGTCCTGTCGTCGCACTCCCGTGGTCCGTCCGCAGGGCGGACCACGCGGCGTCGGGCGCGTACTCTCGGCCTGCCAGGCCCCGGCCCCCGTACTCGACGTACGGGGGCCGGGGCCTGGTTGCTTCCGTCAGGCGCCGCTCGCGCCGGTGCGGTGGTGGAGGCGGTCCGAGATCCTGCGGTACGCGGCGCCGAGCACCGCCGCCTGGAACAGGGCGCCGACGACGACCCCGACCCACGGGAGCGGGCCCGGCAGCGCCAGGAACAGCCACGAGGTGGGGGCCGTGACCACGAACGCCCGCACACCGGCGAAACTCGCGTCCTGGTGCTCGACGAACAGCCCGTCCACCACGACCCGGCCCAGGACGACCGTTACGACGGCCAGATAGCCCAGTGCCGCCGGACTGAGCAGGTGGCGGCGTACCGCCGCGGCCGGGGCGCGCTGCGAACCGTCCATGTCGGACCTCCTGAGATCGCCGCCGGCTCGCTGCCAACGATCCCGCAAGTCGGTTACACCGGACCGAGTAGCCACACTCACGTTCGCACACGCGAGTACCCGGGGCATCCGCGAGCAGTCGAGTCGCGGTGCCGCGGCCGTCGCGCCGGCCGGTTGCCGTTCAGTCCGGTGGCCGTTCAGTCGTCCGAGTCGGGCTTGCCGCGCGCCGCCGCGTACGCCTGGGCCGGCGTCATGGCGACGCCGTTGAGGCTGACCGTCTTGTAGGGGCTGACCTTGGCGCAGGTCCTTGCCTGGTCGGCGGTCTGTGCGTGGGCGTTGGAGACCGCGGCCTTCGTGTCGGCCGGGGTCGGCGAGACCGTGCCACCGGAGTACGTGGTGCCGCTCTGCCAGTCGCCGCCGATCACCAGGGTGAGGCCGCTGCCGGCACCCTGCTTCAGGTGCGCGGCGGACAGGCCGAGCGCCTTGGCCACGGTCTTGGCCTCGGCCTTCTGCCCGGTGCCGTAGGTGAGCGTGGTGGTGGTCGCGGGGCTCGGGGCGTTGGCCGTGGTCGTGCCGGAACTGAAGCCCTTGTCGGTGAGCGCGGTGGCGACGGCGAGGGCCCGGCCGGTGATGGCGGTGCCGTTCTCGACCGTCACGGCGATCCGCGAGGCGGGCACGGCCGACGCGGTGGCCGTGGCCTTCGAGGTCGCGGTGGCCGCCGCCGACTTCTTGCCCGAACCCGTGGTCAGCGACTGGTCGTTGGCGATGGACGCGAACAGGCTCTTGGCGCCCGCGGCCACCACGACTCGGTTGTCGTCGTTCGGGTCCGCGCCGGTCTGCATCGTGGTGAAGGTCATCCGCTTCGTGGGCACCTTGTTCAGATCGTCCGCGAGCGCGATCAGCCTCTTCACGCTGCCCAGGCCGTCGTCCACGGTCAGCGCCTTGGTGGCGGCGTCCGCGAGACGGTAGACCGCGGTGGGATCGGTGAGCGTCCCCGCACTCTTGAACTTGCGGATCATCGCGCTGAGGAAGATGTGCTGGGAGACGGTACGGCCGAGGTCACTGCCGTCGCCGAAGCCGTGCCGGGAGCGCACGAACTCCAGGGCCGCCACGCCCTTGAGGGTGTGGGCGCCCTTGGACAGCTTCAGGTGCGAGTAGGTGTCGTACACGTCGTCGCTGACGCACACGGAGACGCCGCCGACCGCGTCGGACATCTTGACCACGCCCGAGAAGTCGAGCTTGACGAAGTGGTCGACGGGGATGCCGGTGAGCTGGTGGACGGTGGCCACCTGACAGGCCGGGCCGTACTGCAGCGCGCTGTTGATCTGGCCGTAGTAGCCGGAGGTGGACTGGCCGCTCGCGCTGTCCTTGCAGGCCGGGACCCGTGTCATGGTGTCGCGGGGGATGCTCATCACGGTGGCGTTCGAGCGGTCGGCGGATATGTGCACCACCATCTGCACGTCCGCGTTGCTGCCGGTCTGCACGCCGGTCCTGGAGCAGCCGCCGCCGAGCTTGCAGTCCGACTTGCTGGTGCGGCCGTCCGATCCCATCACCAGGATGTTGATCGGGGTCCGGCCGAAGGCGTCGGCCTTCTCCGTGCCGCCCTTGCCGTCGAGCGAGACGCTCTGGAGGTTGCCGTTCAGGTGCTGGTAGAACCACCAGCCGACGCCCGCCGTGACCACGACGATCAGGGACAGGCTGATCGCGAGGATCTTCAGCAGCCGCCTGCCGCGGCCCGCCGGGCGGGCCCGGCGCCTCGACCGCGTGCCGCCGCGCGAGCGGGAGGCGGCCCGGGCCGCGGCCCTGGCACCCGTGGGGCGCGGTCCGTCGGGGCCGGTGGGGCGTGATCCGTCGGGGCCCGTGGGGCGCGGTCGGCCGGGATCGGCCGCACGCTGTCCGGGCACCCGGGCCGTACGGCTGCGAGTGGCCTGGCCGCCCGGGCCGTCCCACGGGTCGCTCATCTCCCACTCCCACGAACGGTCGGGCGCGGCAGACCGGGCCGTCGGGGTGTGCGGCCGGGCATGCACAGCGGTATGCGGACGGCCCGCGAAGCGCGGGCCTCACCTGGGTTGCGTAGTTGCGCAATCTAACAAACCCATGGCCCGAACAGCACGGATCCTGTGGGAATTCACAGGTGAGCGATCTCATGGAACTGAAGCGGCGCCGCAATGGCCGTACGAAGGGCCAGGGCCGCCACGTAAGATGATCTTGACTTTACAACTCCACATATGTGCCCGAATTCTTGACAGTTGGGCCAGAGCGTGCAGGTCTGTCACAAAGAGCGAAGGGATGCGGGTGGGACTGCTTCTGGCGGATCGCTACCACTTGGACGAGCCTCTGGGGCGCGGCGCCATGGGAGAGGTCTGGCGGGCCACGGACCGCACCCTCGACCGTGCGGTGGCGGTGAAACTCCTGCACACGGAAGAGGCGGCGGACACCGAGCGCTTCCGCCTCGAGGCCCAGACGGCGGGGCGGCTCAACCACCCGCATGTGGTGGGTGTGTACGACTTCGGTGCCCACCACCGCCGCCTCTACCTGGTCATGGAGCTCATCGACGGCTGGACGCTGGCCCAGGAGCGCTCCCTGCGCGGCGCGCTGCCCCCGCACGAGGCCGCACTCGTCGCGGCGCAGATGGCGGCGGGGCTGTGCGCGGCGCACGGTCGGGGCGTGGTCCACCGGGACGTCAAGCCGGCCAACGTGATGCTGACCTCCGACCGCACCGTGAAGATCACGGACTTCGGCATCGCCCGCTTCGCCGACGACGCCGGCACCCTCACGGCCACCGGGAAGATCCTCGGCACCGCCGACTACCTGGCTCCCGAGCGGGCCCTCGGGCGGCCCGCCCGGCCGGCCTCCGACGTCTACGCGCTCGGCTGTGTGCTGTACGAACTCCTGACCGGCCGGCCGCCGTTCCGCGGCGCGACCGGTCTGGCGGTGGTGCAGCAGCACGTCGACGCCGCCCCCGTGCCGCCCACCCACCTCCGGTCCGGGATTCCGGGCCCGCTGGCCGAGTACGTTCTCGGTCTGCTGGCCAAGGATCCCGCGCACCGGCCGACCGCGGAGCAGGCGGCCGCCTGGCTGACGGCGAACCGGTACGAGCAGCGGCCCGCACAACCCGCCGCCGCGCCGGCCGCGCCCGCGCCATCCCCGCCCCACCGCACCCGAACCGCATGCTCCCACGCTGCACGCTCCCGCTCCGGCGACCGGCGCGGCCGGGTCGCACAGGCCGTGCTGGGCGGCGCGGGAGTGCTGCTGTTCGCTGCCGCCGTGGCGGTGGGCGCCACCCTGAACTCCGAGGCCGGCTCCCCGCCGTCCCCCACGCCCTCGGGCTCCGCCCCGGCGAGCGGGACGCCCCTGGCCGAGGTCCCGTCGCCGGCGGCCTCACCCTCCGTCGCCGCCACACCGTCGACCGGTGACGCGGAAAAGCAGGAGAGGTCTCCCCACGCGGGACGGGGCAGGGACGAGAGGGGCCGCCACGGACGACACGGAGAGGATGAAGACGACTGAGCCCCGGAGCCGGCCCCGGCCCCGGCCGGAGTCGATCCCTGTTCGGCGACGGGATCTGCGCATGTCGTGGCAGAGCGGGCTCGTAGGATCGCCGGCATGGCACTGCGACCTGTTCAGGTGAACATCAAGGCTCTTGATTGCTCCGCGGTCGGCCGGTTCTGGGCGGAGGCGCTCGGCTGGAGTGCCTACAGCCCCGGCGTGACCACCTACGTCGGACCCGCCGGCGGTCCCGTCTGGCCTGACCCGGTCGCCGTCTGCATCGACGTCGTTCCCGTCCCGGAACCCAGGACGCCGGCGAAGAACCGTCTGCACCTCGATCTCGCCACCGCCTCCGCGGCCCATCAGGCGGAGCTGGTCGCGCGCCTTCAGGCTCTCGGTGCGAGGCCCGCCCAGGTGGGCCAGGGCGAAGTGCCGTGGACGGTCCTCGCCGACCCCGAGGGCAACGAGTTCTGCGTGCTGGAGCCTCGGGAGATCTACCGGGACACCGGGCCGATCGCCGCGGTGGTGGCCGACTGCGCGGATCCGCGGGCCATGGCCCGGTTCTGGGGTGAGGCGATGGACTGGACCCTGCACGAGGTGACCGACGATCAAGCGGTGTTGCGCTCCGCCAAGGGTGCCGGCCCGTTTCTCGAGTTCCTCCGCACGCCCGACGTGAAGACCGTGCCGGACCGGGTCCACCTCGACCTGCTGCCGTACCCCGGTGACGACAAAGCAGCGGAGGTGACCCGGTTGCGGGCCCTCGGCGCCACCGACCTCGACCTCGGCCAGGGCGACGTCCCGTGGTCGTGCCTGACCGACCCGGAAGGCCATGAGTTCTGCGTCCTCGCCCCGTCCTGACACGGAGCCTGTGGCGTTGTCCGCGGCACCGGGCAGGGCTCCTCGCTGAACGACTCGGCGGCCCGGCTTTTCGTCCGGAGCAGAAGGGGCACGCGGTCCGGGTACGGATTCCGACCGGAGGGGCGGTGCCGCGATGGCCGAGTACGAACGTTCCCGCACGATGCCCGCACAGCCCGAGCACGTCTTCGATCAGGCGGCCAACATCAACCAGCTCGACGCCTGGCTGCCGGACGCCCTGCACGTCCAGGCCGAGGATCCGCCGGCCGTCACCGTCCACGAGGACGACACGGACCAGGACACCGCGGCCCTGATGCGCGCCGAGAACGACCGGATGCGGATGGAGTGGGGCACCCGCGAGCAGGGAAGCTACGCGGGCTGGCTGCAGGTCGCGGGGATCGGCAGCGGTGCCAGCGAGGTGACCGTGCACCTGTCCTTCTTCGACGAGAGCCACGACCCGGGCGAGCAGAAGGTGTGCGACGCCCTCGACGACAGCCTGCGACGCCTGGAGGAGCAGGTGCGGCTGCGCGCCGAGAACACGGGCGGCTGAAGTGCCGGGGCGCGCGGGCGCCCTCCTGTGAGCCGTTGTCCGCCCTCGGTCCTCAGCCTCCGTTCGGCGGCGGGCTCATCGCCCAGCGGATGGTTCCGACGAGCAGGTGACCCGCTGGGCGGACCGTGAGGTCCTCGACCAGCGGGACTCGGGGCAGCCGCAGCAGGCTCCGGGCCCAGGACGGCAGCAGCGTCACCGCGGCCGCGGCCAGGGCGCCGTACAGAGGACGGACCGGGAGCGGCAGCGGTGGTTCGAGAAGCAGGAAGCGTGCCGCGGCCCGGGCCTCGGGGGTGGATCTCAGTTCGGGCCGGTACGCGGCCAGCCGCTCGGACAGGGCGCGGCGGTCGCGCGGCGGATCGGTCACCCCCAAGGCCTCGGCGACCCGCGCGGTGTCGGCGACGTAGGCGTCGTAGCCTGCGGGGTCCAGCGGGCGGGCGCCGTAGCGCTCGTGGGCGCGCAGGAAGCACTCCGTCTCGGCCGCGTGCACCCAGCCGAGCAGGTGCGGGTCGGCCGCGTGATAGGGCTCGCCCTCCGGAGTGCTCCCGCGCACCTTCTCGTGAATGCCACGGACGTGCTCCACGGCCGCCTGCGCGTCGGCCGCCGTGCCGTAGGTCGTCACCGCCAGGAAGGTGCTGGTGCGCTGCAGCCGTCCCCACGGGTCCCCGCGGTAACCGGAGTGCGCGGCCACGGCCGCCATGGCGTGGGGATGCAGGGACTGCAGCAGCAGGACGCTCACCCCGCCGACGAACATGGCGGCGTCGCCGTGGACGACGCGGATGGCACGGTCGGGCCCGAACCACCGTGTGCCGGGCGTCTCGTGTATCCGCGCACGAACGGACCGTCCGTCGGGGCCCGCCACGCGGCGGAAGAGCAGCGCGCCCAGGCGAGCTCGTACGTCCGGCAGCACGGCGGTCTCCCGTCCCTCGCTCCACCCGTCTCTCGCTCCACCCGCTTTCACCGGCGGGCGGACACGTCGTCTCGTGCCCGGTCGGACTCGGGCCACACATAGGGCAGGTCGTCGGGCGTGCCCGGGAAGGCGTCGGCGTAGGCGTCGCGGTCCTTTCGGACGAGCGCGGACCGGTGGCTGAGGTGGAAGGCCTCGTCACCGAGCCAGGGCGGCAGTTCCCCGGCGGCCGCGAGGTCGGGCTGGTCGCGCACCGGGGCGCCCGGGTGCACCCCGGCGAAACCGGCGACGAGCGAGGCGGCGCAGCTGTCCTGGTGCCCCCGCTCCCGCCAGACCCGGCAGATCTCCAGGCCGTAGCGGACGAGCGCCTCCTCGTACCCGGTCCACATGCGCACGGCGGGGTGCCGGCGCCACCCGTAGCCCGGGACGGTCAGTCCGCGCAGGACCTGGAGCGCCTCGACCCGCTGTTCGCCGAGGCGGCGGCGGTCCAGGAGCAGGGCGGAGCGGTGGAAGTCGGGATCCGGCAGGAACGTCTGCATGGCGGCCGTCCTCGAGTGGTGCGTGCGCCGTCTCCGCTCACTTCTTGCGCAGGGCGGACGGTTTGTGGACCGCCGGCCTGCCGGACTTCGCGCTGCGGACCTCGTACTGCGGGTCGTCGGGCCCGGCGTCCACGGTGCGTCCGGCGGCCTTCGTACGCTTGGTGATCTTCCGCTCGACATGTCCCTCGGCGGTGGATCCATGGCTCTTCCAGGTCACCGCGTCGCCCTTGGACAACTGCTTGCCGGAACCGCCTCGCTCCTTCTTGGCCATGATCATCGATTCCTTCTTCCGGATGTCGTAAGGCTGTCCTGCCGCACTGGTGGATCAGCCCCCGGTCACCACCCGGTCGGCCTCGCCCCCGGCGCCCAGCAGGCCGGTGTGGACGAACGGATCCTCGGCCTGGAGGCGGGGCAGTTCGCGGCGGGCCACCCGCAGGACCACGGCGGGCAGCGCCGGGCGGACCGGCTGGACCAGCCGCAGCCAGGCGGGCGCGTACACGGCGGTGCGCCGGCGTTCCAGGCCACGGACGACTCGGGCGGCGACCGCTTCGACCGGGTGGACCCGCCGGGCCGGCGGGGGCATGTGGAGGCGGAGTTCCCGCAGGACGGCGTACTGGTCGGCGTCGCGCACCATGTCGGTGTCCGTCCAGTTGAGGTAGGCGATGCCCACACCGACGCGTTGGTGAGCCACTTCGGCCCGCAGTGCGTGCGCGAAGGCCTCCACACCCGCCTTGGAGGCGCAGTAGGCGCTCATCAGGGGTGCCGCGCCGATGGAGGCCAGGGAGGCGATCTGCAGGTAGTAGCCGGCCGTCTCGACCAGATCCGGCAGGAAGGCCCGGGCCGTCTGGGCGCTGCCGGTGAGGTTGACGTCGATCACGCGGCGCCAGGCCGTAGGGTCCGAGGAGGCGAACGGACCGCCCTCGGCGATTCCGGCGTTCGCGACGACGACGGAGGGGCGTCCCAGACGTCGGCGCACCTCGCACGCGGCGCTCTGCAGCGCCGGCACGTCGGTGACGTCGACCCCGATCGCCAGGGCCGGTGCCGGGACGCGGGCGGCGACCTCCTCCAGCAGGTCCTGCTCGTGGCCCAGCAGCGCCGGTCGGCCCCCTCGCCGGGCGATCTCGTACGCGAGCGCGGCACCCACTCCCCGTGCGGCACCGGTCACCACGACCGTCCGGCCTTTCAGAGGGCTGCTTCGCACCGGGTCCTCCCTTCTTCGGGCGGTGAGTCGGCGCCGCCGGTCAGCTGGTGGAAGTCGTGGCGGCGGCCGCGTGCCCGTTCGGTCGTCTCCAGCGCCCTGGACAGTGATCCGAGGGCCTCGACGGTCTTGCCGTCGACACGCTCGGGGCGCCGGTGCCGGTGGTCGGGGCCGTCCTGGTGGTCGCTCATGCCGCTCCCCGGCCTGTTCCCGGTTTGGCCTCTTCTCGGTTTCCGGGTCCCTTTTCGTTCCCGGTCTCTTCTCGATTCGCCGGGTGGCCGGATGCAGTCGGTGCCCGGACGGGGGTCAGCGCCTGCGGCCGGTCCGGTCGCGGCGGGCGAGGACGCGCTGGGCGCGAGCCAGGACGGGGACCAGGTGCCCGCGCCGCGCGGCCCGCGCGGCGTTCGCACCGGGTACACCGTGCGCACCGCCGCCGGGGTGGGCGCCGGCGGAGGCCGGGAAGAGGCCCGGCACGGGGGTATCGGGGCGTCCGGTTCCCGGTACCGGGCGGAATTCGAGCTGCTGGTGAACGGCGGCCGTGCCGCCGTTGCCGGCGCCGTCGAGGAGGTTGCCGTCGAGCGCCTGCGGAGTGGGGGCGCGAGGATGCGCCAGGCGCGGATACGGGACCGGGAACCGGGCGCGAAGTGTTCGACCTGGCGTTCTACGCGGTCCGCCTCCTCGACGCGCCGTCCGCAGCTGAGCCCTCCCCCACGCGTGGACAGACGCCGGATCAGCGGCCCTGGCCAGGGCGCCGGAACCGCCGACCCGCCCTCGCGGGGGCTCTGTCCGCTCTGCCGTCACCGCCGAGTGCCCGGGCGGCACCGGCCCGACCACGCGGCGGATCGTCCGGCGGGCGTCGGGGAGGGGCGGCGCGCCCCTCTCGGATGCGCCGCCGCCCGATTCGGCCGACCCTGGAGCCATGACCGGCAAGCGCCCCGTGATCGTGCAACTGCCGTCCCCGACCGGTGGCCGGCGGGTGCGGGTGGACGGCGAGATCCTCGGTCTGGCCCACAGCGTGCGTGACCTGGTCGAGTTCCTGCGCCGGGCCGGGCTGGAGATCGAGCCGGAGGACGTGGCCGACTCACCGCTCATCGACTGGCGCGGTGTGGGACCCGACCGGTGGGAGGCGGAGACGCGGACCTGACGGAGCGGTCCGCGTCGCGACGGCCGTCCGGTGGTGTCAGCTCTCGCGCCCCCCGTGCTGTTCGCCGGGGCCGGCCGCGGCCGGACGGCACAGCACGGGCAGGTCGGCGGGCCGCACCCGGACCGTCACCGGCAAGGTGGCCTCCACCTCGCCGTCGGCTCCGTAGGGGACGGGGCGGGAGGCCTCGATGCGGAGTTCCTTGCCGCGCAGGATCCGTACTTCGGGGCGGTGCACGTGGGCGCCCGTCTTCAGCTCGTTCATCAGGGCGAAGAACAGCCGGCGCGGCGCCTCGCGGATCATGACGACGTCGAGGAGTCCGTCGTCGACCCGTGCACCGGGGGCGATCTGCCGACCGGAGCCGTAGTAGGGGGAGTTGGCGGCCACGACGGTGTAGCCGCGGTGGGTGTGTTCCTCGCCGTCGACGGTCACGCGGTAGTCCGCCGGCCGCCACGTGGTCACGGCGCGCAGGCCGCCCGCGTAGTAGGAGGCGGCGCCGCGCAGCAGCCGGGCGTGGTTGGCGTGCCGGTTGGCGAGGGCGTCGACCCCGGCGTACACGCTGCCCAGGACCACGGTGCGCCGGTGGACGGCCGATTCGACCTCGATGGTGTCGACGAGCCGGGGCTCCGCGTGCAGCAGGATGTCGGCGAGTGCGGCGGGGTCGCCGGGCAGGTCCAGGGCGCGGGCGAAGTCGTTGCCCCGTCCGGCGGGCACCAGGCCGAGGACGGTGCCGGTGCCGCTGAGCGCTCCGCCGACGCCGCCGGCCATGCCGTCGCCGCCCACCGCCAGGACCACCCGGCCGCGCTGCCCGGCCTGCCGGGCGATGTCCTGGGCGTGCGCGAGACTGCTGCTGTACTCCGTCTCGAGCTCGGCCCCGGCCTCGCGGAGCAGGCGGGCCACGTGGAGCAGCGTCGCCGCCCCGGTCGCGTCGCCCGCGGTCGGGTTGACGACGGCTGTGAACTGTCGCATCGGTGTGCCTCCGGGCGGTGACGGTTGGGGCGGGACGGCCGGGCGGGTGGGTCAGTCGGTGGGCAGCAGGACGCCGGGGTTGAGGACTCCGTCGGGGTCCAGCCGGCGCTTGACGGCGCGCAGGGCCTCGACGCCGAGCGGTCCGGCCTCCCTGACGTACCAGTCGCGGTGGTCGGTGCCCACCCCGTGGTGGTGGGTGATGGTTCCGCCGGCGGCGAGCACGGCGTCGTTGGCGGCGTGCTTGGCCGGTGTCCAGTGTGCGACGGGGTCCTCGCCCTGGGCACTGACGACGGTGAAGTAGAGCGAGGCGCCGTTCTCGTACACGTGGGAGATGTGGCACATCACCAACGGCGGGGTGCCGGCCCCGGTGAGGGTGTCGGTCAGGGCGGTGCGGACCGCGGTGTACAGGTCGGGGATGCGGGACCAGAAAGCGGCGGTCTCCAGCGTCTCGGCGAAGGCTCCCACGTCGAGCAGGGCGTCGCGCAGGTAGGGCGCGGAGTAGCGGCCGTGTGCCCAGCGTTCGCCGGGTTCGGCTCCGACCGGGGTGCCGCCGCAGGCGCTCAGTACGGCCGCCGCCTGCTCACGGCGCCACGCGGTGTCCTCGGCCGTGCCCTCGTAGCCGGTGATCGCCAGGCATCCGGCGGCGCCCTGGGCCAGTCCGTCGCCGATGGCGTCCGGTTGGGCGAGGCCGATGAGGGTCTCGGTCTCGTCGGACAGACGCAGCACGGTCGGCCGGGGCCCGTCCTGGGCGAGCCGGCGCAGGGCGGCTGCTCCCTCCTCGAAGGAGGCGAACCGCCAGCCCTCGTAGAGGCGCACCTCGGGCAGGGGGCGGATCCGTACGGTGACGGAGGTGATGACGCCGAAGGCGCCCTCGGATCCGAGGATCAGCTGGCGCAGGTCGGGTCCCGCGGCGGAGCGCGGGGCGCGGCCCGTGTCGATGGTTCCCTCGGGGGTGGCGAGGGTGAGGCCGAGCACCATCTCGTCGAAGCGGCCGTATCCGGCGGAGGCCTGTCCGCTGGAGCGGGCGGCGGCGAAGCCTCCGATGGTGGCCCACTCGAAGGACTGCGGGAAGTGGCCGAGGGTGAAGCCCTGTTCGGCGAGCAGGGCCTCGGCGTCGGGGGCGCGCAGTCCGGGCTGGAGGACCGCGGTGCGGGAGACCGGGTCGAGGTGGAGCAGGCCGTTCATGCGACGCAGGTCCAGGGCGACGAAGGCGCGCCGCTCGGGGGCGAGTCCGCCCACGACGGAGGTGCCGCCGCCGAAGGGGACAACGGCCAGGCCGTGGGCCGCGCAGGCCTTCAGCACGGCGAGGACGTCGTCGTGGGTGGCGGGCAGGACCACTGCCTGCGGCACGTCGGAGGCGTCACCGGCGCGCAGGCGCAGCAGGTCGGGGGTGGACTTGCCGCGGGTGTGCCGGATGCGGCTCTCGGCGTCCGTACGGACGCTTTCGTCGCCGCCGACGGCCTGGGCGAGGGCCTTCAGGGCCGCCGGGTCGGCCGTGGGCTCGGGCAGACGGACGTCCTCCAGGGCGAGCGCCGGCGCGGTGCGGGGTTTGACGCCGAGCAGGTCGCGCAGCAGTCCGGTCACCGCGTCGGGCAGCGGTGCCGCCTTGGCCGGGTCGCCCCAGCCGTTCCACAGCATGTCCATCGAAGGGTCGTCCTCACAGGTCGGTGTGCTCGGTTCGCGCGGCGTCGTCTCCGCCCGGCCCCCGGGGCGTTACACTGTGACACATGACGCCTATTCGTCACAACGGCCCAGACGGTTCCGGCAACGATCACGTACTCGACGCGGTGCGCGACTGTGTGCTGGCCGTCGGGGTCCGCCGCACCACGCTCGCCGACGTGGCCCGCCGCGCCGGCGTCTCCCGGATGACGCTGTACCGGCGCTGGCCCGACCTGCGCACCCTCGTGGGCGATCTGATGACCCGTGAGTGGATCGGCGTGGCCACCCGCGCGATACCGGAGCCCACGACCGGCACGGACACGCGCACCCGGCTCGTGGCGGGGCTGGTGGCGGGGGTGGAGGCGTTCCGCGCCCACCCGCTCTTCCACAAGATCGTCGACGTCGATCCCGAACTGCTGCTGCCCTACATGCTCGACCGGCGCGGAGCGAGCCAGGAGGCGCTGCTGGCGCTGCTGGCCGACGCGCTGCGCGAGGGGCACGCGGACGGCTCGGTGCGCACCGCCCACACCGAGCGGCAGGCCCGCGCCCTGCTGCTGATCGTGCAGTCCTTCACCCTGTCCCTGCGCACGATGACCGACGAGGACGACCCCGAGCTGGACTCCCCGGCCTTCCTCGGCGAGCTGCGCACCCTTCTGGAGAGGACCCTGACGCCATGAGCCACACCGAGGCACTACCCGGCTCGTCCCTCAGCGCGGGTCGCCGCACCCGGGAACTGGCCGAGGCCACGGACGGCAGGGTGGCCGACGTCCTGGTCGTCGGCCTCGGCGCCACCGGTGCCGGGGCCGCCCTGGACGCGGCCGCCCGCGGCCTGGACGTCGTCGCCGTCGACGCCCACGACCTGGCCTTCGGCACCTCCCGCTGGAGTTCCAAGCTCATCCACGGAGGGCTGCGCTATCTCGCCTCGGCGCAGTTCGACGTCGCCCACGAGAGCGCGGTCGAACGCGGGGTGCTGATGACCCGCACCGCCCCGCACCTGGTGGCCGCGCAGCCGTTCGTGCTGCCCCTGACCCCGCTGGTGTCCCGGGCTCAGGCCTCGCTGGCCTGGGCCGGGTTCCGGGCCGGCGACATGCTGCGGCTGGCCGCGCGGACCCCGCGCCAGGTCCTGCCCGCCCCTCGCCGGCTGTCGGTGACGGAGGCCCGGCACCTGGCGCCCTCGGTGCGCGCAGGGGGGCTGCGTGGCGGTCTGCTGTCCTGGGACGGCCGGGTCACCGACGACGCCCGGCTGGTGACGGCCCTGGCGAGGACCGCCGCCGCGCACGGCGCCCGGGTGCTGACCCGGCTCCGGGTGCTGGAGCTGACGGGGACCGGTGCCCGCGTCCGTGACGAACTCACCGGCGAGGAGGGCGAGATCCGGGCCCGCGCCGTGATCAACGCCACCGGGGTGTGGGCGGGTGACCTCGTCGACGGCATACGCATACGGCCCTCGCGCGGCACGCATCTGGTCCTGCGCTCGGAGCGGCTCGGCACCCTGCCGGCCGGCCTGCACATCCCGATCCCGGGCGAGACCAACCGCTTCGTCCTGGTGCTGCCCCAGGGGGACGGCAGGGTCTACGTCGGCCTCACCGACGAACCGGTCGACGGGGCGATCCCCGACGTGCCGGAGGTCCCCGAGACCGACATCGGCTTCCTGCTGGACGTGCTCGGATCCGTCCTGGACGCACCGGTACGCCGGGACGAGGTCGTCGGCGCCTTCGCCGGGCTGCGCCCCCTGCTGGACACCACCGGGCACGACGGCCCGGGCGAGACGCCGGCCCGCACCTCCGACATCTCGCGCCGGCACGCGGTGCTGACCTCGCCCGACGGCGTCACCACCATCGTCGGGGGCAAGCTCACCACCTACCGGCGGATGGCGCAGGACGCCGTGGACGCCGCCGCCGAGGCCCGGGGCCTGGCCGCGCGCCCCTCCCCCACCGCCGACCTGCCGCTGGCCGGCGCCGCCGCACCCGACCGGCTGCGCACCCTGCCCGCGCCGCGCCGCCTGGTCCGCCGCCACGGCACCGAGGCCCCGGCCGTGCAGGCCCTGGCGGAGCGGGATCCGGCCCTCGCCGAGCCGGTCCTGCCGGGGCATCCGGTCTCCCGCGCCGAACTCCTGTGGGCCGCCCTGCACGAAGGCGCCCTCGACGCGGCGGACCTCCTGGACCGGCGCACCCGGATCGGTCTCGTCCCCGAGGACCGCGCCGAGGCGCTCGCCGTCGCCGAGGAGATCCTGGCGCGGGTGACCGCCGGCGCCCGCTGACGACGCTCAGGTCAGGGAGCCCGTGTTGACCAGATCACCGGAGAGCGGCCGGGGGACCGTGCCGCTCGCCGGGGGTTCCACGTGGCGCTCCACCCAAGCGGTCAGCGCGGTGAAGGCGGCCCGGTAGCAGGGCAGGATCGGCCGCAGCCGGTCCGGGTAGGTGTCGTAGAGGCTGTCGACGTGGGTGCCGCCCTCGATCCGGTAGTAGCGGTGCAGCCCGGACCGGCCCCGCTCGGCGATCATCCGCACGTAGGCGTCGGACTGGACGGCGATGGGCAGCAGCGCGTCCAGAGTGCCGTGCAGGGTGATCATCGGTTTGCCGATGCGGCCGGTGAGCGAGATCCGGGAGACCACGTCGTGGACCCGGCGTGGCCGTGCGGCGTAGTCGTACGCGGCGTCGGAGGGGCAGGGGGCGAGGATCTCCTCGGCGGTGGTGCCGGCCGAGGCGCCGGGGCAGGCCGGGTCGTAGCCGGGGTCGAGCTCGGCGCGGTAGGTCTTCTGTGTGAGGCCCCAGTACACCTTCTCGTGGTACGGCCACAGGAACTCCGAGCCGCGCGCGAAGCCAGCCGCGTACATGTCCTCGTCGTCGGCCCGCCCGAGCTGCCGGGCGACGGCGGTGGGCAGGAAGGTGAGCAGGTTCGGGCCGTCGGGCCGCCACAGCGGGCCCTCCCAGTCGACACCGCCGTCGTAGAGCTCCGGGTGGTTCTCCAGCTGCCAGCGGGTGAGGTAGCCGCTGTTGGAGATCCCTGTCATGTAGGTGCGGCGCGGGGCGTGTCCGTAGTGCTGCGCCACGACCGCCTTGGCCGCCCTGGTCAGCTGCGTGGTGCGCCGGTGCCATTCGAGGAGGGCGTCGCCGGGACGGTCGCCGTCGGTGTAGAAGTCCGGGCCGGTGTTGCCCTTGTCGGTGGCGGCGAACGCGTAGCCCTGGGCCAGCACCCAGTCGGAGACGAGGGTGTCCATCGAGTACTGCTTGCGGACGCCGGGGGCGCCGGTGACGACCAGCTTGCCGTTCCAGTGCTCGGGCAGCCGGATGACGAACTGGGCGTCGTGGTTCCAGCCGTGCAGGGTGTTGAGACGCGAGGAGCCGGGGAAGTAGCCGTCGATCTGCAGGCCGGGCACGCCGGTGGGGTTGCGGGTGCCCCGGGCGGCGAGTCCGGCCCAGTCCGCCGCATCGGTGTAGGGCGTGCCGGTGAGGGCGCTGGTCGTCAGGTCGTCGTGGCGGGAGATCTGCTGCAGTGCGGCACCGGGGACCGTGATCCGGCGCCGGCCGCGGGAACCGTCGGCCCGGGCCGCGGTCGCGGGCGTGACCGCCGTGGCTGCGAGCAGGGCGGCGGACAGGAGGGTGCTTCGTCGACTGGGGCGCATGACGCACATGGTTGGCCCCCGCTCGCCGCCACGGCCATGGGGGAGACCCATACTCCAACGGCATCCGCAGTGGCGCCGACACACATGCTGCCCCCGTCCAGGCACCGCCGGCCCTCAGGCCGGGAGGGTGCCGGGCACCTCGCCTTCGGTCACGGCCCCCACTTCTGCCTGGCCGCGCTGATGGCCCGGACGGAGGCCGAGGTCATGATCAGGGCCGTGCTCGACCGGTTCCCCGGCATCCGGCCGGCGGTGCCCGCCGACGAAGGTCGAGTTCCAGCGCGAGGGACTCATCCGCGGCCCGAGGACCCTTCCGGTCACCTGGTGGCGCGCGAACCGACCGACTGGCGTCAACAACGCTCGTGATCAATACACCTAGGGCAGGATCGAGTCGACGTACCCGCCGTCGACGCGCAGCGCTCCCCCGGTCGTGGCCGACGCCTGCTCGGAGCTGAGGTAGACGACCATGTGGGCGATCTCCTCGGGCTCGATCAGCCGCTGCAGCAGGGACTGCGGGCGGTGCCGGCGCATGAAGGCACGCTGGGCCTCGTCCCAGGGCAGGTCCCGGTCGACGAGTTCGTACACGAAGTCCTCGACCCCGCCCGTGTGGGTGGGCCCGGCGATGACGGAGTTCACCGTCACCCCGGTGCCCGCCGCCTTCTTGGCGAATCCGCGGCTCACCGCGAGCAGCGCGGTCTTCGACATCCCGTAGTGGATCATCTCCGCCGGGATGACCACCGCCGAGTCGCTGGCGACGTACTGCACGCGCCCCCAGCCGCGTTCGACCATGCCGGGCAGATACAGCCTGGTCATCCGTACGGCGGCCAGGACGTTGACCTCGAAGTAGCGCCGCCACTCCGCGTCGGTGATCTCCAACGGGTCGGCGGCACCGAAGATGCCGAGGTTGTTGACGAGGACGTCCACCTGCGGCAGTGCCCGCGCCATCCGTCCGCGGCCACCGGCACCAGCTCCGCTCCGGGCACCTCCTTCGCCGGCGCGGCGACGCTGTCGGCCACGCGCCGCTCGTCGCGTCCGTTGACCGCCACGCGTGCGCCGGCCCGGGCGAGGCCGGCCGCGACGGCGGCACCGATGCCCTGGGTCGAGCCGGTGACCAGGGCGGTGCGTCCTGTGAGATCGATGTGCATGGGTGAGCGAGTTCCCCTCCCCCGGGCCCGGATGCACGACGCCGGCCGGTCCGGTCCGTACGATCTCGACGCCCCGGAGGCGGGCGACGGATACTCGGTACATCGGTCGACGCACGGGCACTCCCGGACGGAAGGTCGCGGATGCGGGCAGCAGCTGGCTTCGCCCTGCTGGGGAGGATCCCGGCATGGCTGCGGGAGAACGACCCCGAGCTGGCCGCCACCCGCAGGGCGGCCCGCACCGCCCTGGTGATGCCGGCGCTGTTCGCCCTGTGCGGTCAGGTCTTCCGTTCACCGCCGATGGCGACGTACGCGGCGTTCGGCTCCTTCTCCATGCTGCTGCTGGTCGAGTTCACCGGGCCGATGGTGCAGCGGCTGCGCGCCCATCTGGGCCTCGCCGCGGCCTGGCTGGTGCTCATCTGTCTCGGCACCTTCGCGTCCCAAGCGAGCTGGCTGGCGATCGCCGCCACGGTCGTGGTCGTCTTCACCGTGCTGTTCTCGGGGGTCGTCAGCTCCGTGCTGGCCGGGGCGTCGACCGCGCTGCTGCTCGCCTTCGTACTGCCGGTGACCACGCCCGCGCCGCTGTCCCAGCTGCCCGAGCGGCTCGCCGGCGCGGGCCTCGCCTCCGCCGCCGCCCTGCTCGCCGTCTCGCTGCTGTGGCCCCGCCCCGCCGCGGATCCGCTGAGCGCGCCCGCCGCCGGGGTCTGCCGCGCAGCCGCGGCACAGCTGCGCGCCGACGCGTCCCGGCTGGGGGACGACGGCGACGCTCCGAGCGTCCACGCGTGCAAGGTGGCCGCCGACGGGACCGCCGCCGCCGCGGCCGCCCTGCGCAGCGCCTTCGAGAGGACCCCCTACCGGCCCACGGGACTGTCCAGCGGCTCGCGTGCCCTGGTACGGCTGGTCGACGAGCTGACCTGGCTCAGCACGATCGTCGCGGACAGCGCTCCCCCGCCGGACGGCCACCCGCGCTGCGATCCCGCGGCCCGCGCGGTACGGCTGCAGGCCGCGACGGTGCTGGAGCGGACCGCCGACCTGCTGGACGCGCCGCGCGCCTCTCCCGACGCGCTGCGCACGGAGACGGCACGGTTGCGCACGGCCCTCAACCGCATGGAACGCGGCGCCACCGCCCTGCTTCCGGTGCACCTGCCCGGTCCGAGCACGGAGCCGGAGGTCCGCGCCTTCATCGCGACCCTAGACCTGTCCTTCCGCGCCCAGGAACTGGGCTTCGCGACCCAACAGATCGCGGGCAACGTGGACCTGGCGGCAGCGGCGGAGCGACGCAGCTGGCCCGAGCGGCTGCTCGGTCTGGAACCGGGCGCGCCGGCGCAGCCGCTGGCCGCTGCGCGCGAGCGGGCCGTCGCCCACCTGCGGCCCGGCTCGGTGTGGCTGCACAACAGCCTCCGGGGCGCGGTCGGTCTGGGCATCGCGGTCACCCTGGTCGAACTGACCGGTGTTCAGCGCTCGTTCTGGGTGCTGCTCGGAACCCTGTCGGTGCTGCGTTCGAACGCCTTGAGCACCGGGCAGAACGCGGTGCGCGCGCTCGGCGGAACCCTCGTCGGATCCGTCATCGGCGCCGGGCTGCTGCAGCTCATCGGCCACCACGGAACCGCGCTGTGGTTCCTGCTGCCCGTCGCGGTGCTGATCGCCGGCATCGCACCGGCCGCCGTGTCCTTCGCCGCGGGTCAGGCGGCCTTCACCATCACGCTGGTGATCCTGTTCAACATCGGCCAGAACCCCGACTGGCACATCGTGCTGCTGCGGATCCAGGACATCGGCATCGGATGTGCCGTCAGCGTGCTCGTGGGTCTGTTCTTCTGGCCGCGTGGCGCCGCGGCCGCCATGGACCGGGCACTCGCCGACGCGTACACCGGCAGCGCCCGCTATCTGGCCGGCGCGGTCGAGTACGCCGTGGGCCGCTGCGGTGCCCGGCCCACGGCGGCGGACGCTCCGCTGGCGGAGGGGCGCGAGGCGGCCGCCGCCGCGCGCAGGCTGGACGACGCCTTCCGGAGCTTTCTGGCCGAACGCGGCGCCAAACCCGTTCCCCTGGCGAACCAGGCCACGCTGGTCACCGGCATCGTCGGCCTGCGGCTCGCCGCGGACGCGGTGCTCGGGCTGTGGCAGCGCGCGGCCGAGCTGCACTCGGGCACGGACCGCGCCGAGGCCCGACTGGTGCTGCTGGGCGCGGCGGGCCGGGTGTCCGGCTGGTACCGGGACCTGGCCGTGAGCCTCGCCGGTCACTCCGCCGTCCGGGAGCCGCTGCCGCGCAGTCCCGCTGCGGACGCGGTCCTGGTCGACTCGGTCCGTCACGACCTGCGCGACGAGAACGGACGGGCCTCCGACACGGCCGTACGCATCATCTGGACCGTCGACCACCTCAACGCTGCCCGGCGGCTCCAGCCGGACCTGGCCGCCGCCGCCCGGTCCGGCGACGGAACCGCGAGGCCGGCCGGCCCGTCGTGAGACCGCCGGCGCGGCCGGGCGTGGGCCGGCCGGCCCGGAGCGGTCACTCCTGGTCGAGGCGGCGCACGTCCTCCTCGTCCCAGGCGCGCGTGTCGCGCGGCTCGACGTACGGCTCCGCCTCGGCCGGATACCCGCCGGCGATCGCCCGCTGCCGCATGGTCTCCGCGTCGAACTCCAGACCCAGCAGGATCGCCAGGTTGCTGATCCACAGCCAGATGAGGAAGACGATGACGCCGGCCATGGTGCCGTAGGTCTTGTTGTAGGAGGCGAACCCGGCGACGTACAACGCGAATCCGGCCGATGCGATCATCCAGACCAGCAGGGCCAGGAAACTGCCCGCGGTGATCCAGCGGAAGCCCTTCACCTTGGCGTTCGGGGTGGCCCAGTACAGGATCCCGATCATCACCGTGACGAGCAGGACCAGGACCGGCCACTTCGCGATCCCCCACGCCGTCAGCGCGGCGTCCCCCATGCCGATCGCCTGCCCGGCCTGCCGCGCGATCCCGCCGGTGAACACCACGATCAGCGCGCTGATCACGGCGAGGACCATCAGCACGACCGTGACGCCGAGGCGCACCGGCAGGATCTTCCACACCGGGCGTCCCTCGGGGACGTCGTAGACCGCGTTGGCGGCGCGGATGAACGCGGCGACGTAGCCGGAGGCCGACCAGACCGCGAGCACGACACCGACGACGGCGAGGACCGAACCGGTGCCCGCGCTGCCCTGCAGCTGCTCCACCGCCCGGGTCAGGATGTCGCGGGCCGGTCCGGGCGCGAGGTGCTTGAGGTTGTTCAGCACCCTGTCCGTGGTGGACTTCCCGGTGATGCCCAGCAGGGACACCAGCACGAGCAGCGCCGGGAAGAGGGACAGCACGGTGTAGTAGGTCAGCGCCGCGGCCCGGTCGGTCAGCTCGTCCTTCTTGAACTCGCGCAGCGAGCCCTTGAGGATCTTGCCCCAGGCCTGTCTGGGCAGTTTGGTCGGCCCGTCGGGTGCCCGCCGCTCGACGTCGGGGCCGGGCCCCGCCTCCTCCGGCGCCGGTACCGCGCGCGCCTGCGCCTCGTCGCCGCCGTGGTGATCCTTGTGACCTGGAAGATGCAGCTTCGCCATGTCCGCCGGGTACCCCCGGTGGCGCGTCTCGTGCCCGGGCTCAGGCGGAGCGTCCCGACAGACCCTCCAGGACGGCCACCGCCCGGTCGGCGTGCTCGTACGGCACGAAGAGGTGGTCGTGATGGAATCCGGCCACGACGTTGCAGCTCAGGCCCGCGTCGGCGAGTTCCCGCGCGACCGCGGCGGTCAGCCCCACCGCCTCCAGAGCGGAGTGGACCCGCAGGGTGATCCAGCCGGCGACGTAGTCGTACGCCATCCCCGCCGCGTCCGCCTCCTCCATCCGGGCGACCACCGTCAGCCCCTCCCGCTCGGCGACCGTCACGACCGGGTCCACCCCGGAGGGCACGCTCCCCTCGACGGTGGTGAACACATAACGGCCGGGGTTCAGCTCCGGGCGCATGCCGCTCAGCAGTGTCCGCAAATCTCTCTCGCCAGTCATGATCGCCACGCTAGGGCAAGCGGGGCCGGCGCTGCTCGAAGTGACTCGGCCGGTCGCCGCGGTGGACCAGACGGCCCGCCCGCGCGGCCGCGGCGCGGGGCATGAGGGTCCAGCTGCCGTCGGTGCGGCGCAGGGCGGCCGAGTGCCAGGGGGTGGTCCAGGTGTCCGGGGCGTCGAGCAGCCGGATGCCGAACTTGGCGGCGCCGACGGGCTGGGGATGGATGGACAGACGCACCGCACGGGGGTGGTGTTCGGCGACCAGGGCACCCCAGGCACGGCTGCGCTGGATGACGCCGTAGGCACGTTGCCGGCACTCCCGCTGCAGGGCTGAGCGGGTGCCGGGGAAATCCGCCGTGTCCTCGACCAGGAAGCGGGTGATGCCACGGTAGAGGGCGCGGGTGGGTTCGTCGGACCGGACGAGCGCGCGCAGGGCCTCGACCGTCGGGGCGTACCGCTCGTGGACCCGGGTGCGTTGGGCGTCGTACGGAAGAGCGCCGAAGACATCGCGCAGGTCGAAGAAGGACAGCCTGTCGAGGGACAGGTCTCTCACCAGCAGGCGCAGTTCGTCGGCGTACGCGTCGACGTGCCCGTCGGGGACGCGGACGAGGTCGCCGAAGACATGGCCGTCGGAGCAGACGACCACCCGGGCGCCGGGCGGGTAGACCCGCTCGATGGCAGTGCACAGGGTGTTCAGGAAGCGCAGGGACAGGCGCTCCGCCTGGTCGGGCAGGTGGCTGAGGACCTTGGCCGGGTTCGGCGACTTGCAGGGGAAGCCCGGCAGGGTGAACTCGACGGGTGCGCCGTCGCGCACGAAGGCGGCGATCCGGCGCCGCTGGTGCGGGAACGCCCCGGCGGGGGCGGGAGCGTGGCCGGCCGTGCGGTGGTGGGGCAGCAGCAGGTTCAGGATCGCGGTGCTGGTACGGGTGGGCGGGGCGGTCGTCAGCAGCATGTGGTTCCTCCGTGAAGCGGGCGGGCGGGCGGGCATGGCGCCGTGGCGGTCGCCCGGCGCGGCGGTGGGTCGGGGGGGCGGCCCCGGGGGACCGTCAGGGCCGGGAATGGTGTCGGGCCCGGGTCCGGACGGCCGGATGGCCTGACGGCCTGACGGCCGGATGGCCGGATGGCCGGATGGCCGGATGGCCGGATGGCCGGATGGCCGGATGGCCGGATGGCCTGACGGCCTGACGGCCTGACGGCCTGACGGCCGGATGACCGGATGGCCGGATGGCCGGATGGCCTGACGGCCGGATGGCCTGACGGCCGGATGGCCGGATGGCCGGATGGCCTGACGGCCGGATGGCCTGACGGCCGGATGGCCTGACGGCCGGATGGCCTGACGGCCGGGGTCAGAGGCGTCGGTCGTAGCCGACGGGCAGATGGAGGGTGCCGCGGCCGAGGACGGCCGGGGTCCAGACGAGGTCCTCGTCCGCGACGGCGAGGCGCAGGCCGGGCAGCCGGGCGAGGAGGGTGCCGAGGGCGATGCCGAGTTCGGAACGGGCCAGGGCGGCGCCGGGGCAGAAGTGGATGCCGTGGCCGAAGGCGAGATGGGGATTGGGGTTGCGCTCGAGGTCGAGGGTGTCGGGGGCGGGGAAGCGGCGCGGGTCGCGGTTGGCGGCGCACAGGGAGACGATCACGGAGTCGCCGGCCGGAATCCTCGTGCCGTGCAGCTCGCTGTCCTGGCCGAAGAAGCGCCAGGTGGTCAGCTCGAAGGCGCTGTCGTAGCGCAGGAGTTCCTCGACCGCGCGGGGCAGCAGCTCCGGATCGCCACGCAGACGACCGAGCTGGTCGGGGTGGCGGAAGAGGGCGATCAGGGCGGTGGTGATCTGGTTGGTGACGGGTTCCTGGCCCGCGACGAGGAGCTGGAAGATCATCGAGTCCAGTTCCTCCTGGGAAAGTTCACGCCGGTCACGGGCCATGACCAGGCGGCCGAGCAGGTCGTCGTCGCCGTGCGCGCGCTTGTGGGCGACGACGTCGGCGATGTAGCTCTGCAGGCCGTGCAGTCTGGCCTCGTACGTCGGCCGTCCGGGGTCGGTCGGACCGACCGGCTGGACGACCTTGCCCCAGTCGCGGTCGAAGCGGTCCGCCAACTCCTTTGGCAGGCCGATGACTTCGGCGAGCACCCGGAAGGGGAAGAGGGCGGCGAAGCCGCCGACGAGGTCCACGGGACCGGTCTCGGGCAGTGCGTCCACGAGCACGTCCGCGAGTTCCTGGAACCGGGGGCGCAGGCTCTCGACGCGGCGCGGGGTGAAGGCGTCGGTGACCAGGCGGCGCATGCGGGTGTGCTTCGGCGGGTCCTGGTGGAGGAGGTGGACCTGAAGCTGTGAGTGCTGCGGCTCGGGCATGATCGAAGCGCGGGCACGCCAGCGGTCGTTGCCCCGCTCGTGGTCCTTGCCGAGGCGGTCGTCGTTGAGCGCGGTGTGCGCGGCGTCGTAACCGGTCACCAGCCAGGCCCGAACACCGCTGGGGAAGAGGACGCGGTGGACCGGGCCGGCCCCGCGCATGCGCTCGTAGAGGGGGTAGGGGTCGCTCTTGTAGGGGCAGCCCAGCAGTGGGACCGGTTCGGGGAGAGTCGTCATGAGGGCTCCTCAGAGGGCGAGTTCGGGACGGTGGTGGTCCAGCCAGAGGGCGAGGTCGACGACGCGCTCCAGCCGCAGCCGGTGGCCCCAGCGCAGCCGGTCCGGCGGGGTGTCGAGGCACGGCTTGATGCGGGTCTCGTCGGCGAGGGCGCGGACCTGCTCGGTGGCGAGCGCTTCGCGGGCCAGGTTCTGCAGGCCACGGTTGTAGTCGGGGTGGTGGGTGGCCGGGTAGTGGTTCTTGGGCCGGTGCAGTACGGAGTCGGGGGCGAGTCGGGCGCCCGCGGCGCGCAGCAGGCTCTTCTCCCTGCCGTCGAAGCTCTTCAGCGCCCACGGGACGGTGAAGGCGTACTCGACGAGTCGGTGGTCGCAGTACGGCACGCGCACCTCCAAGCCCTGGGCCATGCTCAACCGGTCTTTGCGGTGCAAGAGTTGGCGCAGCCAGCGGGTCAGAGACAGGTGCTGCAGCTCCCGCTGCCGGTGCTCGGCGGGCGTCTCGCCGTCCAGGTGGGGTACGGCGGCCAGGGCGGTGCGGTAGGTGTCGTCGTGGAACTCGGCGATGCGCAGGTCGAGTTCGGGGTTCAGCGGCATCGCGGCCTCGTCGCCCGTCACCAGCAGCCAGGGGAAGGTGCCGGCGGCCAGGGCCTCGGGGTTGTGGAACCAGGGGTAGCCGCCGAAGACCTCGTCGGCGGCCTCGCCGGACAGGGCGACGGTGGAGTGCCGGCGTATCTCGCCGAACAGCAGGTAGAGCGAGGTGTCCATGTCGCCGACGCCGATCGGCGAGTCCCGGGCGACCACCACCGCCGTGCGGTGCGCGGGGTCGAGGAGCGCGCGCGGGTCGAGGACGACCGTGCTGTGGTCGGTGCCGATGAAGGCGCCGGCCTCGACGGCGAACGGGGTGTCGTGGCCGGTGCGCAGGACGTCCCCGGTGAACCGCTCGGCCTGGTCGCTGTAGTCGACGGCGTGGGAGCGGATCCGTGCCTGCGGGCCCTCGCGCAGCCGGAGCGCGTCGGCGATCAGGGCGGTCAGGACGGTGGAGTCGATGCCTCCGGAGAGCAGGCTGCACAGCGGGACGTCGGCCTCCAGTTGACTCCGCGCGGCCGAGCCGACCAACTCGCGGATCCGCTCGACGGTGGTGGCCCGGTCGTCGGTGTGGGGCGCGGCCTCCAGCTGCCAGTAGCGGCGCTCGCGGATGCCGTCCCGGTCCAGGACGAGCAACCCGCCGGGCTCGACCTCACGTACGCCGGACCACAGCGTCGGTCCGGTGCCGAACACCAGGCTGTATGCCTCCCGCAGTCCGTCGGCGTCCACTCTGGGCCGGATCTCCGGGTGGGCGAAGAGCGCCTTCGGTTCGGAGGCGAAGGCCAGGCCACCGTCCACGGCGGCCCAGAACAGGGGCTTGACGCCGAGCCTGTCCCGCACGAGCAGCAGCCGCTGCTCGCGCTCGTCCCAGACGGCGAACGCGAACATGCCCTCCAGGTGCTCGGCCACCGCCTCGCCCCATTCGGCGTAGGCCCGCAGCACCACCTCGGTGTCGCTGCGGGTGCGGAAGAAGTGCCCTCTGCCGCGCAGCTCGGCGCGGAGCCGGTGGTGGTTGTAGACCTCGCCGCTGTAACCGAGCACGAGCGTCGGCTCGCCGGGGCGGTCGGTCATCGGCTGGACGCCGCCTTCGAGGTCGATGACGGCCAGCCGGCGGTGGCCGATCGCGGCACGCTCGCCGACCCGGACGCCTCCGGCGTCGGGACCGCGCGGTGCGAGGGCGGCGGTCATGGCCTCGATGACCGGGGTCCGGGTCCGGGCGTCGCCGTGGAAGGACGCCCAGCCGGTGATTCCGCACATGGGAACAGCTCCTGGATCAGGGGGAGATGAGGTCGTCGGTCTTCGCGGGGGCGACGGCGGGACGTCGGCCGGG
The DNA here is from genome assembly GCF_056434305.1 of Streptomyces sp. NPDC044061. Classification (NCBI taxonomy): domain Bacteria; kingdom Bacillati; phylum Actinomycetota; class Actinomycetes; order Kitasatosporales; family Streptomycetaceae; genus Streptomyces; species Streptomyces sp. NPDC044061. The sequence goes on from NZ_JBWKFL010000017.1 coordinate 135,468, forward strand.
CACCGCGAGCAGGGGTACGGCGAGACAGGCGGCGCCGGCGGCCAGGCACAGCCCGGCCCGCGCCCCGGACAGGGACCAGGCGGCGGTGGCCAGTGCGGGCCCGAGGGCGAAGCCGAGGCCGCGGGCGAGCTGCACCGTGGACCCGACGGTGGCCGTCCGGTCGGGCGGGGCGGCATTCATGACCAGGGCCTGGGTGGGGCCGCCGTTCAGGCCCATGCCGAGGCCGGCCAGCGCCAAGCGCCAGGCCACCTCACCGGGCGACCAGTCACCGCCCAGCGGCACGAACAGCAGCAGACCGGCCGCGGTGAGGGCGGCCCCGGCCACCGCCACCCGCCGGGCTCCACCGGGGCTACCGGGGCTACCGGGGCTACCGGGGCTACCGGGGCTACCGGGGCTACCGGGGCTACCGGGGCTACCGGCGAGCGTGCGCGGCCGGGTGAGGGAGAGGTCGGCCAGGCGGCCGCCGAGCGATCCGGCCAGGCCCATGGCGAGCGGGAAGGCGAGGACCGTGAGTCCGGTCGTGGTGGCGCTGACGCCGTCGTCGCGTCGCAGGTGCAGGGCGACGAGGTAGTGCAGGGCCGCGAATCCGGTCGCGAGAGCCAGGACGGCGCCGTGCGCCCGCAGCAGCCCCGAGGCCCGCAGCACGCCGGCCACCGGGCGGCCGCCGGGAGCGCGCAGCCACCACCACACCGGCGGTACGGCGGCGGCCGCGAGCAGCAGCCACGCCGGGGCGTCCGCCGCCAGGGTGAGCGCCAGCAGGAGCAGCGTCACCCCGGCCGCGACCGGCAACGCGTCCGCGAGGGCCCGCCGGCCGGGTGGGAGCAGGCCGCCGTCCCGCGGCATCGCCCGCCACGCGATCGCGAGGGCGAGCGCGCAGAACGGGAGCTTGACGAGAAAGACGGAGTGCCAGCCGAAGTGGTCCAGCAGCAGGCCGCCCACGGCGGGTCCGGCGACCGCGCCGAGCGGGCCGAGGGTCGCGGGCACGCTCATCGCCCGCCCGCGCGCCCGGGGCCCCACGGAGCGGACGGCGAGGACCGGCATCAGGACGAACAGCACGGCGGCGAAGGCGCCCTGGGCGAGCCGGGCGGCGATCAGCCAGGCCGCCCAGGGGGCGAGGGCCGCGAGCGCGCTGCACAGGCCGAAGCCCGCCGTCGCGGTGAGCACGGCCGAGCGCATGCCCACGCCGTCCAGCCACCGCCCGGCGGGCAACAGCAGTGCCACCACCGGAAGTTGGTAGCCGAGCACGGCCCACTGGGCGGTCGCCGCGGACACCCGCAGGCCGTCGGCGATGTCCGCGAGGGCCACGTTGACGATGTTCATGTCGAGCATCGCCACGAACGCCAGCAGGCCGGCGAGCCCGACCAGCACCCACCGGTCCTCACCGCCGGGTATGTCGCCGGGCTGTTCCGGGCCGGACCCGTCGTGTGTCACCCTTCCGCCTTCCGTCGTCGTGGGTGGACCGCCGGTCGGCGGCCCCGTCCCACAAGTCGGGCGCGAGGGGCGGTGAGTTCCCGGCCGCGGCCGGGTCCCGGTGGTCGAACGCGATCAGCGGGTCCCCGGTGAGGGGGTGGTCGACCACGGCCGCCCGTACGCCGAACACCTCGGCCATCAGCTCCGGGGTGAGGACGTCGCGCGGCCGCCCCGAGGCGACCACGGCTCCGGCGTGCAGCACGTGCAGCCGGTCGCACACGGAGGCGGCCGCGTTGAGGTCGTGCAGCGACACCAGGGTCGTACGGCGCCGGCCGCGCAGCAGGGCGAGCAGCTCGACCTGGTGCCGGATGTCGAGGTGGTTGGTCGGCTCGTCCAGCACCAGCACGTCCGAGCCCTGGGTGAACGCGCGGGCCAGCAGCACCCGTTGGCGCTCGCCGCCCGACAGGGCCGTGAACCTGCGGTGGGCGTGCTCCACCATGCCGACGTCGGCCAGCGCCCGCGCGACGATGTCACGGTCGGTCGCGTCCTCCCCGGCGAAGGCCCGCTTGTAGGGCGTACGGCCCATGGCGACGACCTCGCGCACGCTCAGCTCGAAGTCGCCGCCGCGCTCCTGCGGCAGGGCCGCCACACGGCGGGCCGACCGGACCGGGGTCAGGTCACGCAGGTCGGTGCCGGCCAGCAGTACGCGCCCGGCGGTGGGCCGGAGATGCCGGTAGACGGTGCGCAGCAGCGTCGACTTGCCGCTGCCGTTCGGGCCGACCAGCCCCGTGATCTCGCCCTCGGCCGCGACGAGCCCGGCTCCCGCGACGACCGTACGCCCGGCGTAGGCGACGTGCAGGTCCTCGATGTCGATCCTCAACTGCCGCTCCCCAGGCGCCGGTCCAGCAGATACAGCAGGGCCGGAGCCCCGAGCAGTGACGTCACCACGCCGACCGGCAGCTCCTGGGTGTCCATGGCCGTGCGGCAGGCGATGTCGACCACCACCAGCAGCAGGGCCCCGCACAGCGCGGAGAGGGGCAGCAGGCGCCGGTGGTCGCCGCCGACGAGCAGCCGGCACACGTGCGGCACCATCAGCGCGACGAAGGCGATCGCGCCGGAGACCGCCACCAGGACGCCGGTCAGCACGCTGGTCACGGTGAACAGCTCGCGGCGCAGGCGGCCGACGTCGATGCCGAGCCCGGCGGCCGTCTCGTCGCCCATCAGCAGGGCGTTCAGCGCCCGGGCGCGCGCCTGGAGCCACACGAGGGCGGCCGGCACGGTCAGCGCGGGCACCGCGAGCAGGTGCCAGCTCGCCCCGCCGAGGCTTCCCATGAGCCAGAACAGCACGCTGTGCGTCTGCTGCTCGTCCCCGGCCCGCAGCACCAGGTAGCTGGTGAAGCCGGACAGGAACTGGCCGATCGCCACCCCGGCCAGCACCAGCCGCAGCGGGGCGAACCCGCCGCCGCGCCGGGCCACCGCCCACACGAGTGCGAAGGTGGCCAGCGCTCCGGCGAAGGCGGCGCCGGACAGTCCGAGGCCGAGCGCGCCGCCCGCCGAGAGTCCGAGCACGAGCGCGACGACCGCGCCGAGCGAGGCGCCGTTGGAGATGCCGAGCAGGTACGGGTCGGCCAGCGGGTTGCGCACCAGGGCCTGCACCGCCGTGCCGAGGAGGCCGAGGCCGGCGCCGACGAGGGCGGCGAGCAGGGCGCGGGGGATGCGCAGTTGCCACACGATGAGGTCGTCGGTGCCCGGTCGCGGCGCCTCGCCGGACAGCCGGCGCCAGACCACGCTCCAAACCTCCGCGGGCGGTACGGACGTCGAGCCCAGGGCGACGGCCGCGGTCAGCGCGGCCAGCAGGGCCAGGGCGAGGACCGCCGCGAACGGTCCCGCGCGCAGGCCGTGTGCGGCCGGGGCCTCACGCGCGGTCGGTGTGGAGAGCACGGTCAGCCGACCTTGCCCGGGTGGAGGGCCTTGGCGATCGCCTCGACCGTGTCGGCGTTCGCCACCCCGGCGATGGTGGTCCGCTCCGAGCCGACGCGCACGAAGTGGCCCTCCCGCACCGCCTTCAGGCCCTTGGTGGCCGGGTTGGACCTCAGCCAACGCTCCGCCTCGTCGAACGCCTTCTCGTTCGCCGCGCGGCTGCCCCGGTCGCGCACTCCGAGCTGGATCCAATCCGGATTCCGGGCGATCACGTCCTCCCAGCCGACCTGCTTGAAGTCGCCGTGGCAGTCGGCGAAGACGTTGCGGGCACCGGCCAGGGTGATCACCGCGTTGGCGACCTGGCGGTCGCAGGTGACGGTGGGCTGCCCGGTGCCGGCGTCGTAGTCGAAGAAGAAGTAGGTCGGCCGCGCGGTGCCGCCGACCGCCTTCCGCACGGCGGCCACCTTGCGCCGCATCCCGGCGACGAGTTCCTCGGCCTTCGCGCCGGTGCCGGTGACCGCTCCGAGGGAGGTGATGTCGGCCTCGACCGCGGTCAGGTCGGTCATCGGGCCCTTGCCGCCCGCCGCGCAGGCGGTGGACTTCAGGTGGACGTGCTCGATGCCGGCGGCCTTGAACTCCTCCTCGGTCGGGGCGTCGCCCATGCCCCCGCCGCCCATGCCGCCCATCGACGCGAAGGTGTCGATGTACAGGTCGGCGCCGGAGCCGAGGAGTTTCTCCTTCGGGATCACGCTCCGGCTGAGCACCTTCACCTTCCGCGCCTGTGCGTCCAGTTCACCGGGCAGGGTGCCACGGCCGGGCGGGAAGCCGGTGCCGATCACCCTGTCGCGCGCGCCGAGGCGGAGCAGCAGCTCCAGGCCGGCTGCGTTGCTGGTGACGATCTTCCGCGGCGCTGCGGGGATCGTCGTCCTGGCGCCCGAGCAGTCGGTCACCGACACGGGGTAGCCACCGGAGACGGTGTGGGCTTCCTTCCCCGCGCTCCCGTCCGCCGTGTCCGCTCCCCCGCCGCAGCCCGCCGTCAGCAGGCCGCCCACCACGAGGGCGGCGGTACCGCCCCACACCCCACTACGCATCCAAAGTCTCCAGGTTCTGCTCGGTACGCGGGCGAGATTGTGTTCACCCGGTCCAGTAGTCGGGGCGAACCCGCCCGGAGTTCCGGCCGGGTCGGGCGTTCCGGCGAGAGTGCCGGTGGCCTCGGCGGACACCGGCACCCTCGGACGCCGATCAGGCCGCCACGACGACGGCCCCCTCCGCGTCGTCCAGGAGGCCGATCAGCGTGGCGCGGGCCCGTGCCACGCGGGAGCGGACCGTGCCCACCGGGCAGCCGCCGGCCTCGGCCGCCTCCGCGTACGGCAGTCCGGCCAGCTGCGTGAGCACGAACGCCTCGCGGCGCTCGTCCGGCAGCGCCGCCAGCAGGTCGAGCAGGGCGACGCCCTCGTCGAAGCCGGGCAGGTCGCACGGCTGGGCCAGTTCCACGGCCAGCTGCCAGTCGGGGACGTCGGACAGCCGGGGCCGGGCGGCCGCGTACCGGTAACTGTCGATGACCGCCCGGCGCGCGATGGACAGCAGCCAGGCGCGCGCCGAGGAACGGCCCTCGAAGCGGTGCAGGCTGCCGAGCGCGCGCAGGAAGGTGTCCTGCGCGAGGTCGTCCACGGCCTGGGGGTCGGCGCACAGATGGGCGACGTAACGCCGGACGTCGCGGTGCAGCGCGCGCACGAAACGCTCCACCGCGCGCGGGTCGCCGCTGCGGGCCGCGAGGGCCCACGCGGTGATCGACTCGTCGGTCGACACCGGTTGGTCGGTGGTGGCGCGGTCTTCGCACGAGGCGGGCGGAGCAGGAGTGATCACCTGGTGTCCTTCTCGGGTCATCCGGGATCCGGGCGGCGGGCACGGTCGGGCGCCGGCGTTCCGGTGAGTGGGGTGACGGCCGTACGGCGCTCACGCGGGGGTGCGGCGTGTGCGCGGGCGTTCGGCCGAGGCCCGAGGCGCGGTCGGCGGCCTCGGGGAACCGGCTGTCGTCAGGCGACAGCGACCCCGGCGGGCGGACCCCGCGAGATGATCGAGTGGACGAGAAGCAGCAGACGCGGCGCGCGCCGCGAGCGCCGGCGGCCCAGGCGTGGCCGTGGCCGGTCGGGCGTGACGGGCAGGGCGAGCAGCAGCCGCAGCGGTGCCGCGAGCCGGGCGGCCACGGCCCGCAGAATGCGGAACGCGGCCCTCTCGCCGTACGCCAGCCACAGGCCGCACAGCAGCGCGGCGAGCAGGTGGGCGGTGAGCATGCCGAACGAGGACGAACCGCCGCCCATGAAGGGCCCTGTGTGCCCCATGTGGTCCATGTGGCTCAGGTGGTCCATGGCGCCCATGTCGCCCATGCCGCCCAGGTCCATGTTCCGCATGGCGCCCATGTCCATGGAGTCCATGCGCATCGGCCCCATGTCCATGGGGGCCGGGTCCGTGGCCGCCGACTGGGCGAGCGAGAACGCCTCGTGCAGCACCGTCTGCGCGGCGACCACGACCGTCACGATCAGCGGGAGACCGCGCTCACGGCCGGCCAGGGACCAGCCGGCGGCGCCGGTCACGGCCAGGGCGGCGGCCAGTGCCCAACCCGGCACGTGCTGACCGGACATCAGGACGTGGCCCAGGGCGGCGAGCAGCACGCACACGGCCGCGAACACCGCGGCCCGTACCGTGCGAGAACACCACCCTGCTGTCATGGCGCCTCATCTTCGCATCCGGGCACTCGTCTTCATGCCCCGGTACGGACTGCGCCCCGCCCCGGAACTCAAACTGTGCCACGTGATCCAGAACACACCAAGTGGCGGGAACTCATGACCTGTTGGCCCCGACGTGTGGGCTGAGGCCGGTGTGGTCGGCCGCCGCCACGGGCCGGGGCGTGTGCCGGGCCGGTCATCACCGCGAGGGTCCCGAACGCCCCGCCGTGCGCGACGTGTACCCGGCCTGTTCGACGGTCGCGACGAGTTCCCCGGGGCTGATCCGTGGCACTTCAGGAGTCGGGGCGTGCACGGGCCGGGTTCCAGGGCCCGGTCATGGCACGCGTCACCCGGTGGGCGGGGGCGACGCCGGGGGAGCCGGTCGTACCGGCGGGAGCGGCGCGGTGCTACAGACCGGCGAGGGTGGTCTCGGTGCCCCGGTCGCCCGCCGGTCGGGCGGCCGGCACCCGGGCGAGGTCCCCGCCGGGCACGGTCGCCAGCCGGGGCAGCAGGCAGGTCCAGAACTCCACCATGCGCTCCTGCGACAGCCAGTCCCTCTCCCGGCTGCCGAGCACCTCGAAGCCGACCGTGGCGGCCACGACGGCCCCGGCCACGCAGTCGGGCGAGAGGCCGTCCGTCAGCTCCCCGGCCTCCTGTGCCCGGACGACGAGGTCACGCACCCAGCCGTGCAAGGACTCCAGCACCGTGGCCCCGCCGTGTCGCGCGGGGTCACCGCTCAGGGTGAATCCGGCCCGCACGACGGGATCGGCCGCGAACGCCACGACGAGCTGACGGATCGCGGCCACCAGCGCCGCGAGCGCGCTGCCGTCCGTGGACCGGCACCGCTCGGTCATCTCCTCCACCGTGCGCGCCGCCGCGCTCTCGATCTCACCGGCGAGGGCGTCCTTGCTGGGGAAGTGGAAGTGCAGGGCACCGGCGCTCACTCCGGCGCGCTTGCTGATCGCGGGCAGGGACGCACGGGCGTATCCGTCGTGGGCGAAGGCTTCCGCCGCCGCGCGGATGAGGGCCCGCCGGGTGCGGGCCGCCCGTTCCTGCTTGACCATGACGCTCTCCTCCTGGGCCTGCGTGGTGAACGGGCCCACACCTCGACCCTCTCTAACCGCGTGTTCAGTATGTTTATGACGGTCCGATGCGGCAAGACCTGGCGGCGAGGCGGGAAGAAAACACCGACGGATGCTCAAAATCCCCGTGCGACAGGGCTGTTGGCCGAGCCGTACCGTCGAGCAAACCGCGTGTCTGGTTTGGCCGTCGGGGACGGGAAGGGCCCGTGAACGCACGGAGGTCCGCCGCCCTCGGCGGGGGCGGCGGACCTCCGGTGACTGCGCCCGCCCGTGCGCTCAGGACGCCGCCGGACGCAGCACCACGGGCAGCGAGCGGTATCCGTTCAGCATGAAGGTGGGCAGCGGAGCCAACTCCTGTGGCGCGCAGGCCAGTTCGACTCCGGGGAACAGGTCGAAGAGGCGGGAGAGGGCGGAGGCGGCCTCGATCTCGCCGAGCGGCGCGCCGAGGCAGCGATGCGGTCCGTGACCGAAGCCGAGGATGTCGCGGTCGCTGCCCCGCAGCAGGTCGAAGCGGTCCGCGTCCGCCCCGTGCCGGTCCGTCTCGTGGCCGCCCGCCGCGAAGTTGACGAGGATGCAGTCACCCTTGCGGATCCTGACCCCGTCGAGATCGATGTCCTCGACGGCGAACCGCATCGGCGCGTACGCCCCCGGCGTGTGCACGCGCATGGTCTCGGCGACCACGTCCGCCCAGGTCGCCCGGCCCGCGCGCAGGTGCCCGAGCTGCTCGGGCCGGGTCAGCAGGGCGCCGGCCGCGTTGGTGATGAGGGTGGCGGTGGTGTCCTGGCCGGCGGCGATGAACATGAAGAGGGAGCCCAGCAGTTCGTCCTCGGTGAGGCGGTCGCCCTCGTCGCGGGCCGCGATGAGGGAACTGGTCAGGTCGTCGCCCGGCCGCTCCCGCTTGGCCTTGACCAGGGCGGCGAGCCGCCCGAAGGCCTCCAGCCGCGCGGCCTCCATCTCCGCACCGGTGACGGTGGAGCTGAACACCGTGCTCAACGCAGCGGACAGGGCGTCGGTCTCGGCACCCCGCGGGACACCGAACAGCTCGCAGATGACCCGCAGCGGCAGCACCTCCGCGTACGCGGTGCGCAGGTCGACGACCGTACCGGGCGGGAGGGCGGCCAGTTCGCCGAGCAGTTCGGCCGACAGCTCCTGCACGCGCGGCCGCAGTGCCTCGGACCGCCGCGCGGTGAACGCTCCGGCCACGAGGCGACGCAGCCGGGTGTGGTGCTCCCCGTAGGCGAACAGCATGTTCTCGTTCGCCACCCATGGGTAGAGGGGCCACTCCTCGGTTATCTTCCCCTCGATGAACGGCGGCCAGTGCAGCCGGGCGCTGCGCGAGACACGCGGGTCGGTCAGCAGCCGCTCCACGTACCTCTGCCGTACGACGGCCCAGGCGAGCACTCCTCCGGGCAACTCCACCCGGACCGCGGGGCCCTGGGCGCGCAGCAGCGCGGCCTCCCCCATGTGGTCCTGACCCGTGAGGTCCAAGGCGTAGGGGCAGGCGGTCTTTTCCATCGTTGAGCTCCCTGGGTCGGTCCTGCATCACGGTGTGCCGTTGCGACGTGCCCATGGCAGCGATGCGCGCTCCCCGGGGCCCGGCGGGTGCCGACGTCCGTGGCCTGCGGACAGACCCTCTTCAGCCGGCGGCCGGAGCCTCCTCGGGTTCCCGGCGCAGCTCCATGGCCTCCTCGTAGACGCGCCTGCCACGGTCGAGCGAGATGTCCAGGCGGACGAGCACCGCGGGGACCGCGATGCTCGCCATCAGGTGCCGGTAGAGGTCGACCACCCGTTCCATCAGGTCCTCGTGGTCGTTCATGATCTTGGACAGCACCTGTGCCCCGGTGAAGGCGGCGACGAACGCCTTCGCCGCGGCGTCGACGTCGACCTGGGGCAGCAGTTCCCCGTTGGTCTTCGCCCGCTCGAGCAGCGCGGCGTTGTGCTCGACCCAGGAGGCCATCGGGACCCGACGGTCCAGGCCGTCGTGCGGCGACCCCTGGTCCACGGTCAGACGGATGCTGCCGCGCACCATGGGGTCGCCCGAGCCGAGCAGATGCGCGAGGAGGAAGCCGCCGTCCAGCCCTTCCTGGAGCACCAGTTCCCGTGGCGGCAACTCCGGCACGGACTTCAGCTGGTCGGTCAGCACCGCCTGGGCGAGCTGTTCCTTGGAGGCGAAGTGGAAGTAGAGGGCACCCTTGGTGACGTTCGCCCGCTGAAGGATCTCCGAGATGGTCGCGGCCTCGTAGCCGACGTCGGCGAACACGTCGGCGGCTGCGACCAGGATGTTGCGCCTCGTCCTGATCGCTCGCTCCTGCAGGGCCACAGCACATCCTCCGCACTGGCTTCACGGACCGGTCGGCCACAGAAAGAAACCGACAGGTACGTATCCTGCCACCCGGGAAGATGCCCTTTCAAGCATGCGAACGCCCCCCCTCCCCCCCGGCACGCGGGAACCGCCGAGCCGTCGACGGCCACCCACAATAAAACCTGTCGCCCGGTATCTCAACGTTCCAGAAGCACATGCCCGGCGGGAAAAGCCGACCGGTGCGCACCGGAGTTGAGCAAGCAGGACACGGCCGAGGCCCAGGATGCGCCGTCAACGCACCGAAGTTCGGCCACCGTTGGCAGAAATTTGGCTTGATTAGCAAACCGGGAGGTCCGTATCTTCTGACTCCACGCATCCCCACCCTTCCGGATCTGCGACTACGGGAGAGGGCCATGACCCTTCTGACACCCCTGGCGAATCCCGCCCTTGTGCCGGACACCGGTCACTACAGCGGGTATGAGGCGCTTCGTCCGGGCCGGTCCCTGGCAGACGGTACGGTTCTCGGTCCCGACGGCCCCCTTGCCGGTACCGTCGCCGAGTTGACCCGGCTCCTCTTCGACGGCGACGACCGGGAGCACAGCCACGGGATGTGGCGCGACCTCATCTCCAAGGACACCTTCCGCCACCGCCCCGGGCTGGACGCCGGCGAACGCGCCGCCCTCTCCTACGAGTGGCTGCGGCTGGTGAACGACACGGCCGGTGGGGCCGAACGCCTGTCGGACGACCCGGAGTTGCTCGCGGCACTGCACGAGTGGGCGGCGATCGTGGACGGCGGCGGAGGGCTGTGCACGGTGGCGAGCATCCACTACAACCTCTTCCTCGGCAGCCTGCTCGATCACGAGGGTGCCGAGCGCCGTGATCTGTCCGACTTCACCACCCTGCGCCGCACCGGCACGTTCCTGTGCACCGAGCTGGAACACGGAAACGACGCCTGGGCCCTGGAGACCACCGCCGAACTGGACCCGGTGACCGGCGGCTTCGTGCTGAACACCCCGCACGACGGCGCCCAGAAGTTCATGCCCAACACCAGCACGATCGGCGGGCCCAAGAGCGCGGTGGTGGCCGCCCGGCTGATCGTGCGGGGACGGGACGAGGGCGTCTTCCTGTTCCTCGCACCGCTGAGTGACGAGAGCGGCCTGCTGCCCGGGGTGCGGGTGCGCCGGCTGCCCCTGCGCACCGGCGCCCCGGTGGACCACTGCCTGACCGCGTTCGACCGGGTGCCGCTGCCGCGCGAGGCCCTGCTGGAGTCCGAACACGGGCGCCTGGACGCCGACGGCCGCCTGCACAGCAGCCTCGGCAACCGGCGCAAGCGGTTCCTGCGATCCATCGGCCGGGTCACGATGGGCAAGCTGTGCATGAGCGGCGCCGCCGTCGGCGCGACCCGGGCCGCACTCGCCATAGCCGTCCGCTACGGCGACCAGCGGCAGGTCAGCGGGCCCCGCGCCGGCGAGCGCATCCCGGTCAACGCGCACCGCTCGCACCACGGACGGCTGCTGAAGGGCGTCGCCACGGCCTACGCCATGACCTTCCTGCACCGCTCGGCGCTCTCCCGCTGGACCGCCGAGCACACCGGCCGTGGCACCGGGCAGCGGGCGGAGACGGAGCGGCTGATCGCGATCGCCAAGAGCTGGATCACCTGGCAGGCTCGGGACATCACCGTCGAGTGCCGGGAACGCTGCGGTGCGCAGGGCCTGTTCGCCGCCAACGGCCTGTCCGAGTTCCCGCAGTACATCGAGGGCACCATCACGGCCGAGGGCGACAACCTGGTGATCTGGGTGAAGGCCGCCGCCGAGATGCTCTTCGAGCACCAGCCGCCCCGGGAGACCCCCGAACCGCCGGGCGGGGTGGAGCGGTTGGCGGATCCCCGGCATCTGCGCGGGTTGCTGGCCCGGGCCGAGGCCGTCTGGCAGGACCGGGCGCGGGCGGCGCTGCGCCGTGGGCCCTCCGGGGATCCGGTGGAGCGGTGGAACGGCGCTTCCTCCGCCGCCCTGGAGATGGTCTCGGTGCACGCCCGGCTCCGGGCGACCGACGCCTTCCTGGACGCGGCCGCCCGGGCGACGGGCCCCGAGGCCCGCGCCCTGCTGGAGAGGCTGTGCCTGCTGTTCCTGCTGGAGCAGATCGGCGAGCACACCGGTGATCTGCTGGCCGACGGCCATCTGTCCGCCGACCAGGTACGTTCCCTGCCCCAGCTCATGGACGACGTGCTGCGCGAGCTCGCACCGCACATGACGGACCTGGTCGAGGCGTTCGACCTGCCCGCCCCGTACCTGGAGGGGATTCCGCTGGTCAACTCCGGCAGCGTCTCGCTCGCGGACCACTCCCTCGCGGCCGAGTAGCCCTCCGTCCAGGGCCCTTCTCCCGGATCCGGCCGGCTCGGAGGGACGGCGCCTTCTGCGCGAATCCGGCAAGATCCGGAAGAGACTACGGGTATTCGCAGTAGACGGGGCTGGTGTCGGTCTCCACGGGCACCCCGGGGACGGGGCCGTCGTTGGAGCCGCCGCTGACGTACACGGCGCTCACCCAGCCGAGCCAGCCCTGCGGGGAGACGATCTCGACCCAGTAGTGGTTGTAGTAGGGCCCGTCGGCCACTCGGTCGCTCCAGCGCTGGCAGTAGGCGTACACGTCGACGTCGGTCAGCCGTTCACTGGTCGCCAGGTCGCACGAGGCGCTCGCGCACTGGCGCACCCGCACCTGGCTCGCCCAGATGTGGACCGTCCGGCCCGAGGCGGCGGCCCGGGCAGGTGCGGGTGCGAGGGCGAGCAGGGCGGTGAGGCCGAGCATCGCCGCGAGCAGGGCCCGCGGGGAGAACAGCCGGGTCACGGTCTTCGAGAACACGAGGGGATCCCTCCCTTTCCTCAACTTCGTCACTGTGGCGGGGTGTTGTGCCGTGCGATGCCGTCGCGGCGGACGCGGCCGGTCAGCGGCAGTCGCCGTCCGTCGGGACGCCGGGCACCGGCTCGTCGTCGGCTCCGCCGCGCACGTACACGGCACTGATCCAGCCGATGGGCCCGCCCGCGTCGACCTGGACCCACCAGTGGTTGCGGTAGGGGCCGTCCACCACCTCGCTGCCGGTGCGCTGGCAGAACGCCGTCACCCACCGCCTGCCGATCCGGGCCCCGCTGATCGGCGGGCACGCGGTGGACACCTGCGGGCAGTCGCGTACGTTCACACCGGTCGCCCACACGTACACGCTCGGGTCGGCGGCGGCCGCCCGCGCCGGGGCCGGGCACAGCAGGGGCAGGGCCGCCGCGGTCGCGACGGCACCGGCAGGCACCGCGCGGCGCAGGGCGCGCATCGTCGTACGAAGGTCGGTCGTCATCGCTCTCCTCTGTGCGCCGCTCCGCGACGGGCGGTGGCGAAGCCGGCGGCCGGGGGTGTTGCCCTGTCGACGCTGTGACGCTCCGGGCGGGCCCGCCGTATGACCGCGTCGGTCTCTCGGTCTCGAGGAACCGTTGACCGTGTTCGCCGGCCCGCGGGACGTGCGGCCGTCCCGGCCGGCGCGCCGACCGGGTTCCACCGGGGAGGAGTCGGCCGGTGCCCCCTCGGGGAGGTGGCCGGTGATCCATGGGCATCCGGCCCCGGGTCAGGGGTTGACGAGACCGTCGATCCAGGACTGGAGGCGTTCGCCCTGGGCGGCCATGAGGCCGGGGTCGCGCAGGGTGTTGGTGAGGACCGACATGCCCTGGTAGGCGGCGACGAGCTCGACGGCGAGGGCGCGGGCGTCCGCCCGGCCCAGCTCGGTGAACTGGCCCTCGACCCAGTCGAGCAGGGCCCGCATGACCTTGGCGGCGGCCAGGTCCAGGCCGTCGTCACGCTTGTCCAGCTCGGTGGCCAGGGTGCCGAAGGGGCAGCCGAAGCGTGCCGCGGTCTCGCGCTCCTCGATCCAGCCGGCGATCAGGGCCCTGAGCCGCGTGGCCGGGTCGGGGAGCTTCTCCAGGCGGCCGGTGAGCACCGTGAGCCGGTCGCAGTGGGCCTCCACCGCCGCCTCGACCAGCTGGTCCTTGGTCTTGAAGTAGTAGTAGACGTTCCCGAGGGGCACCTCGGCGGCGCGGGCGATGTCCGCGAGGGTGGTCTTCTCGACGCCCTGCTGGTGGAAGACCCGGACGGCCGCGTCGACCAGGCGTTCCCGTTTGCCGCCCCGGCGGGGATGGGCGGCCCCGGCCGCCGCACCGGCTTTTGAGTCAGTCACCTGACTGAGGATAGACAACGCGCGGGCGACCGCCTAACGTAGCGACTTAGTCAGTCAACTAACTCAGCGAGGGGACACACAATGATCGTGGTAACGGGTGGTACGGGGAACGTGGGGCGCGCCCTCGTCGCGCAGCTGGCGGGCGACAGGGGGGCCGTGACCGCCGTGGCCCGGCACATCACGCCCGAGGACGTCCCGCCGGGCGTGCGGGCCGTCGCCGCCGACCTCGGACGGCCGGCCGAACTGGCCCCCGCGCTGGAGGGTGCCGCGGCACTGTTCCTGCTCGTCGCGGGCGAGGATCCGGACGGGATCCTGAAACAGGCCGCCGTGGCCGGAGTCACCAAGGTGGTCCTGCTGTCCTCGCAGGGTGTGGGCACCCGGCCGCACGGCTACGCGCACGCCGCCCGCTTCGAGGCGGCCCTGGCCGGCTCCGGCCTTGCCTTCACCGTGCTGCGCTCCGGCGGGATGGCCTCCAACGCGCTCGCCTGGGCCGACCCCGTCCGGCGGCACCGCGCCGCGGCAGCGCCGTTCGCCGACGTGGCACTGCCGTTCGTCGACCCGGACGACGTCGCCGCGGTCGCCGCCGCCGTCCTGCGCCAGGACGGGCACGACGGCATGACGTACACATTGACCGGACCCGAGGCCACCACCCCCCGGCAGCGGGCCGCCGCCCTCGCGCACGCCCTCGGCGAACCGGTCGCCTTCGTGGAACAGAGCCCCGAGGAGGCCCGCGCCCAGATGGCGCGGTTCATGCCGAGCGCCGTGGTGGAGGGAACCCTGGCCATCCTCGGCGAGCCTACCGCCGAGGAGCAGGCGGTCAGCGAGGACGTGCGGCGTGTACTGGGCCGGCCCGCGACCCCCTTCGCGGCCTGGGCGGCACGCAACGCACCGGCGTTCCGCTGACCGTGCGGACACGGGCCCGTCCGTCACGGGCGGGGGCGCCCGGCGGCCCGGTCACGGAATCTCCTGCTCGGCCCAGATGATCTTCCCCTGGGCCGTGTAGCGGGCGCCCCAACGGTGGGTGAGCCGGGCCACCAGGAACAGCCCGCGGCCGCCCTCGTCCGTGCTGCGGGCGTGCCTCAGCCGGGGGGCCGTGCTGCTGCCGTCGGCGACCTCGCAGGTCAGGCGGACGTCACGGAGCAGCCGTAGCCGGATGGGGGGTTCGGCATGGCGGACGGCGTTGGTGACCAGTTCGCTGACGATGAGTTCCGTCGTCATGGCCAGCTCCCCGAGCCCCCAGGCCTCCACCTGGCGCGTCGCCTCCGTCCTGACCCGTCCGACGGCGGCCGGGTCGGCGGGCACGTCCCACGAGGCCACCCGGTCCGCACCGAGGGCGTGGGTGCGGGCCAGCAGCAGGGCGATGTCGTCGGGCTGCGGCCCCGGCACCAGCCGCCGCACGGCCGCGGTGCACAGCGAGGGCAGGTCCGTGCCGGTCCGGCCCAGTACCTCGCCCAGCCGGGCCATGCCCGACTCCACGTCCTGGTCGACGCCCTCGATGAGCCCGTTGGTGTAGAGGCCGAAGACGCTGTTCTCGGCCAGCTCGATGTCGGCCGCCTCGAAGGCCATGCCGCCCAGTCCGAGCGGCGGCCCGGCCGGGATCTCCGGAAAGTAGACGTGCCCGTCCGGTGCGACGACGACGGGCGGCGGGTGCCCGGCCCGGGCCATGGCGCACCGCCGGGTGACGGGGTCGTAGACGGCGTAGAGGCAGGTCGCGCCGATGAAGGTCGCCGTGCTCCGGGTGGCCGCGTCGCGATCGGCCTCCTCGTCGCTCAGCCGGAGCACCAGGTCGTCCAGATGGGCGAGCAGTTCGTCGGGGGGCAGCTCCATTTCGGCGAGGGTCTGCACCGCCGTGCGCAGCCGGCCCATGCTCGCCGCCGCGGTGATGCCGTGGCCCACCACGTCGCCGACGACCAGACCCACCCGGGCGCCGGACAGCGGGATCACGTCGAACCAGTCGCCGCCGACCCCGCCCGAGGGGTCCGCCGGAAGGTAGGCGGAGGCGACCTCGACCGCCCGTCCGCCCGTCAGGGCGTGGGGCAGCAGACTGCGCTGCAGGGTGACCGCCGCGGTGTGCTCCCTGGTGTACCGGCGGGCGTTGTCGACGCACACCGCCGCCCGCGCGACCAGTTCCTGGGCCAGCAGGACGTCGTCGGGACCGAACGGGACCGGGTTGAGCGACCGGGCGAAGGTGGTGAGGCCCAACGCGGTGTTCCGCGCCCGCATCGGTACGGAGATGAGGGAGTGCAGGCCGAACTCGCGGATGCGGGCCGCCCGTTGTGGCTGTTCGGCGACCCACAGGGCGTCGGACGGGTCGAGCACCGGGATGAGGACCGGCTCGCCGCCGATGAGGAGGCTGACGTCGTTGGGCGGTGGCACGAAGTCCACCTCGTCGCCGACCCGCGCCACCGCCTCGGGGCAGCCCTCCCGCACCGACTGCAGGCCCGCACGGCGCATCGCCGGCCGCACGGGTGCCGGTCCGGCGTCGGTCAGCCATGCCCCGTGGCCCTCGCTGCTGAGCACGGGCTCCAGCAGGTCGACGATGACGAAGTCCGCGAAGCGGGGCACCGAGAAGTCGGCCAGTTCCTGGGCCGTCTCCATGACGTCGAGGGTCCTGCCGATGCTGCTGCCCGCCTCGTTGACCAGGGACAGCAACCGGCGCGCGTTCCACCGCTCGGTGACGTCCAGGACCATGTAGCAGACCCCGGTGACGGCGGCGCCGGAGTCCACCAGCGGGAAGAAGGACGTGGAGTAGGCGTGCTGACGGTGCGGGTCGGCCCAGCTCCATCCGACGTACTCGTAGTCGGTCACCGCGTCGCCCGTCGCCAGGACCTTGCGCATCAGCCCCTCGATGGTCTCCGCCTGCAGACCGGGCAGCAGCTCGCTCAGCCGGCGCCCGAGCCGCTGTTCCCGCGGCACACCGCCGAAGTGTTCGAGGGTGTCGTTGAGCCATACGTAGCGCAGCTCGAGATCCATCACGGCCATGCCGACCGGGGACCGGGTGAGGAAGCCGTCGAGGACGGACTGGCCCACCGTCCACTGCGGGCGCTGCTCCCGCGCCGAGACGAGGAAGCACTCGCGCCCGCCCATGCGAAAGGCCGCCGAGATCCGGAGATCGACCTCCACACGGCGCCCCTCGCGGTGCCGTACGGGGACGACACCGCTCCACCCCGCTCCGTCACGGCACCGCTCCGCGACGGCCGCGGCACGGACGGGATCCTCGGGCACGGCCAGCAGGCGCGCGGCGGAACGGCCGACGACCTCCGGCGCGGGGCGGCCCAGCAGTGCTTCCGCGCCCCGGGTCCAGCCGACCACGACACCGTCCGCCGAGATGACCGCCGCCGCGTCGGTGGAGGCGTCGAAGTGATCACGCGAATCCATGGACGTGGATGCGTGCGGGCCCTTTCGCGCAGGTTCCATCGGCTTCCATCCTCTGTCACCACCATGGTCCTGCTAGTTCGCCCGATGCGCATGGTCCGGCCCTGGGGTTGGGGCGGGCGCCGCCCTGGATGCAGCATGGAGGTACCGGTCATCAGGGCGCGGGTGGGCACCGGCGGATGGCCGCCCGCTGGAGGTGGATCTGGCATGACAGTTGACTCCCTGCGCGCGGGGGACGACGAGCACAGCCCCGAGCCGCCCCGTCCGACCGGCCTGCTGGACGTGCTGAGCGTGGCCGCCGTGGCGCTGGACACGAACGGACGCATCGTCTTCTGGACCCCTCAGGCCGAGGAACTCTTCGGGTACACCGCGGAGGACGTCCTCGGGCAGTACGCGTCGCGGCTGCTCATCCGGCCCGAGCACGTGCAGGCCGTGGTGAGCCTGTTCACCGACGTGCTGGAGACCGGCCGCGGCTGGGCCGGCGCCTTCCCCGTCCGGCACAAGGACGGCAGCAGCCGCCTGACGGAGTTCCGCACCATGCGGCTGCTGGACGACGTGGGTGACGTCTACGCCCTCGGTATCGCGGCCGATCACACCCTGCTCCAGCGCGTCGAGACCGATCTGGCGCTGTGCGAGCGGCTGATCAACCAGTCCCCGATCGGGCTGGCCCTGCTGGACCCGAACCTGTGCTATCTCCTGGTCAACCCGGCGCTGGAGCGGATCGACGGCATCCCCGCCGAGGAGCACATCGGCCGGCACCTGCGGGAGACCCTGCCGTTCCCGGACGTCGACACGATCGAGTCGGCGCTGCGTCAGGTGCTCATCACCGGCACCCCACTGCTGGACCAGTACCACGTGGGCTGTCCCCCGTCCGACCCCGAACACGAGCACGCCTGGTCGCTGTCCTTCTACCGCCTGGAGGATCCGGGTGGGCGGGTCCTCGGCGCCGCCGCCTCGGTGGTGGACGTCACCGAGCGGCACGACGCGGCCGCCGAGGCCGACCGCGCGCGGCGCCGCCTGGCCCTGATCGCCGACGCCTCCACCCGCGTCGGCACCACGCTCGAGGTGGAGCAGACCGCCCGCGAACTCGCCGAGACCTGCACGCCCGAGCTCGCGGACGTGGTCGCCGTGGACGTGCTCGACTACGCGCTCGCCTTCCGTCGTGCCCGTCGGCCGGACAACGGCCCGGAGCTGTTCCGCGCCCTCGCCCTCAAGGCCGCCCGCCCAACGGTGGCGTTGCGGGCCGCCGACCCGCCCGGCGACCTCGCGGCCTACGACGGCGACCGGCTGGTCACCCTGTGCGTCCACACCGGCCGGCCGGTCCTCGTGCGCCACGTCGGCCCGCAGGACCTGCCCCGCATCGCGCGGGACGCCGAGGCCGGGGTGCTGCTCGCCCAGGCCGGTGTGCACTCCTATCTCGCCGTGCCGCTGATCGCGCACGGCGAGGTGCTCGGCGTCCTCGACCTGAAGCGGTCCAGCAACCCGGTGCCCTTCGACGAGGACGATGTCGTCCTGGCCGGCGAGCTGGCCAGCCGTGCCGCCGTGGCCATCGACAACGCCCGCTGGTTCCAGAGCGTGCGCAACACCGCGCTCACCCTCCAGCGCAGCCTGCTGCCCGACCACTCGGCGCACCACACCGGGCTGGAACTCGCCTCCCGCTACCAGCCCGCCCAGGCCACCAGCGAGGTCGGGGGCGACTGGTACGACGTGATTCCGCTGGCCGACGACAAGACCGCCCTGGTGGTGGGCGACGTCATGGGCAACGGCATCGACGCGGCCGCCACGATGGGCCGGCTGCGCACGGCCACCTGCGCGTACGCGGACCTGGACCTCGAACCGGCCGCGGTGCTCCAGCACCTGGACAAGATCACCTGCGATCTGGAGCACTACATCGTCACGTGCCTCTACGCGGTGTACGACCCCCACACGAGACGGTGCACCCTCGCGAACGCGGGACACATGCCGCCCGCCCTCGCCCGGCCCGGTCGGCCGCCCGTGTTCCTCGAGCTGCCCGCCGGGGCGCCGCTCGGTGTCGGCGGCATCCCGTTCGAGGCCACCACGACCGAGCTGGAGCCCGGCGATCTGCTGGTCCTGTACACCGACGGCCTGGTGGAGACCCGGCAGCACCCCATCGACGACCGCCTCGACGTCCTGCTGAGTTTTCTGGACGAGCCGCACCGGCCGCTCGAGGAGACCTGTGACCTCCTGCTGTACGGCCTGCGCCATCCCGACGACCACGACGACGTCGCCCTGCTCGTCGCCCGGGCCCTGTAGCGCGGGGCCGCCCCATCCACCTGGTGGGGGCCGCCCGTCGGTGCGACGCTGGGTGGAGAGGTGTCCGAGGAGCGGAACCCAGGAGGGCCGATGGGACGGGACGTCCCGGCGCTCGTCTTCACCCGCGAGGACCGCCGCCGGTACCGGATCAAGATGCAGGAGTGCCTCGACGCCTTCGCCCAGATGCTGCGCGAGTCGCTGTTCGAGTCCGGGCGACCGCAGGTCGGCCTGGAGATCGAGCTGAACCTGGTCGACGACGAGGCCGAGCCGGCGATGCGCAACACCGATGTGCTCGAGGCGATCGCGGATCCCGCCTGGTCCACCGAACTCGGTCGGTTCAACCTCGAGATCAACGTGCCGCCCCGGGCGCTGACGCAGGGCGGCCCCGACTCCTGGGAGTCCGAGATCCGGGCCGCGCTGAACCACGCGGACGAGCGGGCCAGGTCGGTGGGCGCGCGGCTGGTCATGATCGGGACCCTGCCGACCCTGCGTCAGGGGGACATCGGGGAGTCGTCGCTGTCCGAGAACCCTCGCTACCGGCTGCTCAACGACCAGGTGTTCGCCGCCCGGGGCGAGGACCTGCGGATCGAGGTGGACGGCGTCGACCGGCTGCGGACGTACGCGGACACGATCACCCCCGAGGCCGCGTGCACCAGCACCCAGTTCCATCTGCAGGTGTCCCCGGAGAACTTCGCCCCCTACTGGAACGCGGCGCAGGCCATCGCGGGCGTCCAGGTCGGGCTGTCGGCCAACTCGCCCTTCCTGTTCGGCAAGGAGCTGTGGCACGAGACCCGTGTCCCGCTCTTCGAGCAGGCGACCGACACCCGCTCGGAGGAGATCAGGATTCAGGGGGTACGGCCGCGGGTGTGGTTCGGCGAGCGGTGGATCAACAGCGTCTTCGACCTGTTCGAGGAGAACCTGCGCTACTTCCCGGCCCTGCTGCCCCTGTGCGACGAGCAGGACCCGGCGGAGACGCTGGACCGCGGGGACGTTCCCGAACTCTCCGAACTCACCCTGCACAACGGCACGATCTACCGCTGGAACCGGCCGGTCTACGCCATCGCCCACGACAAGCCGCACGTCCGGGTCGAGAACCGGGTGCTGCCCGCCGGACCGACCGTCGCCGACACCCTCGCCAACGGCGCCTTCTACTACGGGCTCACCCGCGCCCTGGTGGAGGAGGACCGCCCGGTGTGGTCGCGGATGTCCTTCTCCGCGGCCGAGGAGAACCTGCACACGGCGGCCCGGCACGGCATCGAGGCACTGCTGTACTGGCCCGGCATGGGCGAGGTGCCGGTGCCCGAACTGGTTCTGCGGCGGCTGCTGCCGCTGGCGCACCGGGGGCTGGAACACTCCGGCATGGACGCGGCCTGGCGGGAGCCGCTGCTCGGCATCATCGAGCAGCGCTGCGTCAACGCCCGCAACGGGGCCGTGTGGCAGAAGGAGATGTTCCACCGCATCGAGGCCACCACGCACGCCGGCCGCCACGAGTCGCTGCGGCGGATGACGCAGCTCTACATCGACTACATGCATCTCAACGCCCCCGTCCACACCTGGCCGATCGACTGACGGGGGCCGCGAATCGGGGATGCCGCTGGAGACGATCACCGGTTAGGCTCCTCCAGCGCTTGTCGGGGGCACGACCGAGGTGGGGGAACATGGTTGACGAAGCCGCGTCGGAGCAGGGCCGGAGACCGGTGGTCCAGGCGCTCGCGGCGGTGGTGGTCTTCGCGGCGGTGGCGGGAGCACTGCTGGCGCAGAACCGACTGCAGGGCTCCTCGGACCCGGGACCTGCCACCTGCTCGTCCGACGACAAGCCGGTGTCCGAGCGCGTGTCCGCAGCACAGCTGTGCACGGCGCTGAACCGATCGGACCTGCCCACGCTCCTCGGGACACCACGGGAACAGGCCGAGACCGCCTACGGGTCCGAGAGTTCGTTCAAGGACGCCGCCGGCAAGGAGACTCCCTCGCCCGAGGCGGAGGTCTCGCTGAAGACGTACTCCGTGAAGCTGTGGGCGTCGGACGACGATCTGCGGGTCGGCGAGTTCTCCGGGCTCCTCGGCAGTTCCGTGGAGCCGAAGACGGTCCTCGGCCACCCCGCCGTCCTGTACTCGGACCACACCATCGCCTTCGAGCTCAACCTCGGCGGAGGCAAGATCCACACCGGCACGGGTGGCATCGCCCGTCATCTGCTGGTCGCCCGGGACGCCAAGGACGGGGGCGGATCGTTCGAGGTCGCCCTCTGGCGCCAGGACGACGTACCGCCCGACGACACGGCGCTGCTCCGCGTCGCCGAGCGGGTGCTGCCGACGGTTCCCGGTTGGACATAGCGTGGTGCCATGCGCGTCGACTACTCACCCGAGTCCCTGGACCCGGGATCTTTCTACCGGCTGCTCACCTCCGTGATCGTGCCCCGCCCGATCGCCTGGGTCTCGACCCTCGCAGCCGACGGCCGGACGGCGAACCTGGCCCCGCACTCGTTCTTCACCGTGGCCTGCACCGATCCGCCCGTCGTCCAGTTCACCTCCGTCGGCCGGAAGGACTCGCTGCGCAACGCCGAGGAGACGGGGGAGTTCGTCGTCAACTTCGCACCCGAGCCGCTGTTCACGGAGATCAACGCGACCGCGACCGACTTTCCCAGGCACGAGGGCGAGTTCGACGCGGTCGGCATCGCACGCGAGCCGTCGCTGCGGGTGCGGCCGCCGCGCGTGGCCGCCTCTCCGGTCGCGCTCGAGTGCACGCTGCACTCGACGCTGCGGCTCGGCAACTCCACGGTGGTCTTCGGCCGGGTCGTGCACGCCGCGGTGAGTGAGGACGTCCTGGTGGACGGCCGGCCCGACATCGGACTGCTGCGGCCGCTGGCCCGGTTGGGCGGCAACGAGTGGAGCACGATCGGGGAGCTGCGCGAGGCGGCGCGCATCCCGTACCGGGAGTGGACGGCCGACTGAGGCCGCGGTCACGCCCGCTGCTGCTCGCCGCCTTCCAGGACCGCCCTCGTGCCCGGCACCGGGCCACCCGACGGACGCCGTACGACGAGTTCGCTCACCTCGAACGACATCTCGGTCGTCGCCGGAGCGGGCCGGGGGTGGTAACGCCCGGCGCACACCGAGAGGTTGACGATGAGGTGGGCGTGCCAGTCGCGCCCCACACCCCGGGTGTCCGCGAAGGCCCGAGTGCCGTTCACCCACCACACGACGGAGCGGGAGCCGAACTCGGTGCGCAGGTCGAGCCAGGCGCCGGGACGGACGGCCGGGTCGTGGAAGTACCCGCCGGCGCCGCGCACATGGTTGGTGAACTCCAGCAGGTCCGGGTTGTCGGGGTGGTATTCGAAGACGTCGATCTCCTGGTCGCCGTCGCGCCAGGTCCAGATGGCCGGCCAGGCACCGGTCTCCCGCGGCAGCCGTACCCGGGCCTCCAGGACGTCTCCCGAGCGGACCAGGAAGGCCTCCGCGCTGCCCTCCGTGGTCAGCAGCCCCGTGTTCCACGCGCCGTCCGGCCGGCGCCTGGCCCTGAAGACACCCGAGCGGCAGTAGGCGGCGTCGGCCACGAGATGGTCCAGTTTGTCGTCGCCCGGATTCACCGGGCCGCCGTCGGGATACGCCCACGAACGGCCCGCGACCCACTGCGTGGTGGACGCGAAGTCCGCGGTGAACACCACGTCGGACGCGGACGGCGTGCGCGGGGCCGGGAGCGGGTCGCCCGGTGGGGGAATCTGCATGACCGATGTCTCACCGTTGTGGCTCCGGCCATGCGTCACTGCCCGTACCCGGCCGCGAGATTGACCCCTGGGGGTGAATCGGCGCCGGGGTACGGCCGGCCGCTCAGCCTTCGGCCAGGACGAGGACGAGCGGGATGCCGTGGCAGGGCACCAGGCGCAGCCCGGCGTACTCGGCGGGCGCGCCCTCGGCGAGCAGTTCCCCGAAGTCGGGCCCCTTGGTGAGGGAACCGGCGAGGTGCCCGGGGTCGGCGGAGGCGGCGACCCGGCCGCGGGCGTTCACCAGCCGGGCCGGCCTCGGCAGTTGGCGCAGCAGCGGCAGGACGGCCGTTTCGAAGTGCCGCAGGTACACGTCGGCGGCGGCGACCCCCGCGAAACGTCCCTCGATCTCCACCGGTGCGGACAGGGTGAGGCTGTACTCGTCGGAGCAGAGGTAGTCGACGTACGGTCCGGCCACCGCGCGGCGCCCGGTGTCACGAGGCAGCGCGAACCAGTCCCAGTGCGTGTAGTCGGAGTACGCCGAGTGCCCGGGGTCGAGGTCGAGCAGCAGGGGCCGTACGTCGCCGTCGGCGCCCGTCTGCCACCACTCCAGCCACGCGGGTACGTCGGTCAGCAGCCCCGGGGCGGCGACGAAGCCGACGCCGGACACCAGTTCCTGCCGGGTCAGCCGCTGGTGCAGTCCGGGGCGGAGAGCTGCCAGGTCCGCGCTCGCGGGGCGCCGTCCCTGCGCGGCCGCCTTGGCGAGCAGGGCCGTCGTGTCGGCACGGGTGGCGGCGACGGCCTCGAACACCGCCTCCAGCGTGCCGCCCACCCGGGAGGCCACCCGCTCCTCGGCGTCCGTGTCTCGGGTCGGCGCCGCGGCGACCCACGCGGGGCTCCAGCCCATGGTGTCCTCCAGCGGACGGGAACCGGACGCGGCGCGTTCAGAGGGTGAGGCGTACGGCGACGAGCCGCGCCGTCGACTCCCTGACGCACCGCTCGGCCAGCGTTCCGGCCGTTTCGTGGGCCCCATCTTGCACGGCCGAGATCACGGAGCGGTGACGGTCCGCCACTTCTTCACGATATTCGTCGACCCCGAGGACGAGGCACAGCAGCGCGCCCACCTCGCTCTGCAGCACGACCTGCTCCCGGGTGAGCCGGGCCGACTGCGCCGCCGCCGCGAGTTCGACGTGGAAGCGGCCGTACAGGCGGCTGCGCGCCGCCGTCTCCTCGGCGTGCGCCAGTTCGTCGGCCGTGCGGCGCAGCTGATGCAGGTCGGCGGGTTCCGTCCGCTGCGCGGCGAGCCGGGCGGCGGCGCCGGACAGGGCCGCCCAGTGGTCGCCGAGGTCGCGCAGCTCCTCGGTGCTCCAGCCGCGCAGCCGTGCGCGCAGCCGGTCGTCCGCGGGGACCTCGGGCAGCGAGACGAAGCTGCCGCCGCCACGGCCCCGGCGGGTGGTGACCAGGCCCTGCTGCCTGAGGGCCATCAGCGCCTCGCGCAGGGTCACCGTGGACACGCCGAGCTGTCCGGCCAGTTCGCTCTCGCCGGGGAGCTGTTCCCCGTCGGCGAGGAGACCCAGTTCTATGGCGTCGCCGATGCGGCGGACGACCGTGTCCACCCGGGCCCGGTTGTCCACCGGGGTGAAGACGGCCCGGCGGGCCCAGGTGTCCGTTACCCGGGCACCGGTGCCCGCTCTCCGGGCGCCGCCGTCGGTCTCGTGCTGCCTCACGGCCACCACCTCGTGCGTTGACTCAAGCTTTACCCTAAGGGGACCTTGAGCTTAGAACTATGACTTCATATGTTTGCGGTCAACGTAGAGCGCGCAAGAAAGGTTCCCGCATGGAGGGAATTGCGATCCGCCTGCAGGACCTGCGGAAGTCGTTCGGGGAGACGACCGCCGTGGCAGGTGTCGACCTGGAGATCCGGGACGGTGAGTTCTTCTCGATGCTCGGCCCGTCCGGCTCCGGGAAGACCACCGTCCTGCGGCTCATCGCCGGATTCGAGACCCCCACCGGGGGCCGGATCGAACTCGCCGGGCAGGAGGTCACCGGTCTGGCCCCGTTCGAACGCGACGTCCACACCGTCTTCCAGGACTACGCCCTGTTCCCGCACATGACGGTCGAGCAGAACGTCGCCTACGGGCTCAAGGTCCGCAAGGTGCCCAGGGCCGAGCGTCTGGTCCGGGCCCGCAAGGCGCTCGCCGAGGTCCGTCTGGAGGGCTACGGCCAGCGGCGTCCCGCCCAGCTCTCGGGCGGACAGCGCCAGCGGGTCGCCCTCGCCCGCGCCCTCGTCGGCCGCCCCCGTGTCCTGCTGCTCGACGAGCCCCTCGGCGCCCTCGACCTGAAGCTGCGCGAACAGATGCAGGTCGAACTCAAGGCGCTCCAGCGGGAGGTGGGCATCACCTTCGTCTTCGTCACCCACGACCAGGAGGAGGCCCTGACGATGAGCGACCGCATCGCCGTCTTCGACCAGGGCCGCATCGCCCAGGTCGGCACGCCCGCCGAGATCTACGAACGCCCGGCGACCTCCTTCGTCGCCTCCTTCGTCGGCACCTCGAACCTGCTCGACGGCGAGGCGGCCCACCGGATCGTCGGCACCCCCGGCACCTACAACATCCGCCCGGAGAAGATCCGGGTCCTGAAGGAGTCCGCCGAGGCGGACGAGCCGGAGCACGCGACCGCGGCCGGCACCGGGGGCGAGGGGGGTTCGCTCTGCGGACATACCCCCTTCCCCTTCTCCCCCCACACCGGG
>NZ_JBWKFL010000017.1:161219-178132 GCF_056434305.1 Streptomyces sp. NPDC044061
CGGAGAGGGGCTCTGGTTCTGAGGGGCGCGCGCAGAGGATCCGGCGCCGGAGCAAGACCCCGCGACCGGCCCCTCCACCGCCTTCTTCTCCCTCGCCCCCGCCACCCGCTTCCACGTCGACCTCGACGGCGGCGGCCGCCTCACCGCCCTCCAGCAGAACCTGGAGACCTCCTCCGAGGACGTCGACGCCTACCGCGGCGCCCGGGTCCGCCTCCAGTGGCACCGCAGACACGCGGTGCGGATCCCGTCCTGACCAGCCCCCACTTCCCCGCTCCCCGCAGGGCTCCCTCACCCATGGAGAACGTCGTGCGTCTCACCCGAACCCTCACGGCCGCGGCCGGTACGGCCGCGCTGCTGCTCACCGCCGCCTGCGGCTCCTCCGGCTCCGGCAGCTCCTCCGCCACCGGCCTCAACCCGCCCGACCTCAAGGCCCCCACCAAGCTCGGCAGGACCGAGGGCCAGGTCAACCTGATCGCCTGGGCCGGTTACGTCGAGGACGGCTCCAACGACCCCAAGGTCGACTGGGTCAGCGACTTCGAGAAGCAGACCGGCTGCCAGGTCCACTCCAAGGTCGCCGCCAGCTCCGACGAGATGGTCAAGCTGATGAAGACCGGGGCGTACGACGCCGTCTCCGCCTCCGGGGACGCCTCCCTGCGCCTGATCGCCTCCGGTGACGCGGCCCCCGTCAACACCGGTCTCGTCCCCAACTACAAGGACATCTTCAGCGGCCTGAAGAACGGCGCCTGGAACTCCGTGAAGGGACAGATGTACGGCATCCCGCACGGCCGGGGCGCCAACCTGCTGATGTACAACACCGAGAAGGTGAGCCCGGCACCCACCTCCTGGTCGGCGGTCTTCGACGACGCGCCGAAGCACAAGGGACACGTCACCGCGTACGACTCGCCGATCTACATCGCGGACGCGGCCCTGTACCTCAAGGCGACCAGGCCCGAGTTGAAGATCAAGGACCCGTACGCGCTCGACCAGAAGCAGTTCGACGCGGCCGTCGCGCTGCTTAAGAAGCAGAACGCGAACATCGGCGAGTACTGGAGCGACTACCTCAAGGAGATCTCCGCCTTCAAGAGCGGGGACTCCGTGGTCGGCACCACCTGGCAGGTCATCGCCAGCCTCACCGCCGGCGAGGGCGCCAAGGTCAAGGCGTTCGTGCCCAAGGAGGGCTCGACGGGCTGGTCCGACACCTGGATGGTCTCCGCCAAGGCCAAGCACCCCAACTGCGCCTACAAGTGGCTCGACTGGATCGTCTCCCCCAAGGTCAACGCCCAGGTCGCCGAGTACTTCGGCGAGGCCCCGGCCAACGCCAAGGCCTGCGCCGAGACCAGTGACAAGAACTTCTGCACCACCTACCACGCTGCCGACGAGGGCTACTGGAAGAACATCGCCTTCTGGAACACGCCCATCGAGCAGTGCCTCGACGGGCGCAAGGACGTGAAGTGCGTGCCGTACGCGAAGTGGGTGCAGGCCTGGACCGAGATCAAGGGCTGAGCCGTGACCACCGACGCGACGACCGCCGCCGGACGGGGAACCGTCCGGCGGCTAGCCGGAACGCTGCACCGCAGACCCCGGCTCCGGCTGACCCTGCTGCTCACCGCCCCACTGCTGTGGCTGGCCGTGCTCTACCTCGGCTCGCTGACGGTGCTGTTCGTCTCGGCGTTCTGGACGACGAACTCCTTCACCTCCCAGGTGGTGAAGGTCTGGTCGACGGACAACTTCCACGCCCTGTTCACGACGCCGGTCTTCCGCCAGGTGATCCTGCGCAGCGTCTTCGTGGCGCTCGCGGTGACCGTGCTGTGCGCCGTGATCGCCTTCCCGGTCGCCTTCTACACCGCGCGGGTGGCCCGGCCGACATGGCGTCCGCTGCTCGTGGTGGCGATCCTCACTCCGCTTTGGGCGAGCTATCTGGTGAAGGTGTACGCCTGGCGGCTCATCCTCTCCGAGGGCGGCCTCGCCGACTGGATGCTCGCGCCCTTCGGCCTGAGCGGGCCCGGCTTCGGTTTGCCGGCCACCGTGCTGACCCTCACCTATCTGTGGCTGCCGTACATGATCCTGCCGATCCACACGGCGCTCGAACAGCTGCCGTCGAACCTGCTCGACGCCTCCGCCGACCTCGGCGCGAGGGCCGGCCGCACCTTCCGTTCTGTGGTGCTGCCCATGGTGCTGCCGTCCGTCGCCGCCGGTTCCGTCTTCACCTTCTCGCTCAGCCTCGGTGACTACATCACCGTGCAGATCGTCGGCGGCAAGACGCAGCTCGTCGGCAACCTCGTGTACTCCAACATCGAACTCAACCTGCCCATGGCGGCCGCGCTGGGCACCGTCCCCGTGGTCGTGATCGTGCTGTACCTGCTGGCGATCCGCCGCACGGGCGCCCTGACCAGCCTGTAGGAGGAGAGCGCCATGCATCTCAGCCGGACCGCGCGCATCGCCCTGCGCGCGGGCGCCGCACTCGGTTTCGCGGTGATCTACGTCCCGCTCCTGCTCGTCCTCGTCAACTCCCTCAACCCCGACCGCAGCGCGGGCTGGCCGCCGCCGGGGCTCACCCTGCGCTGGTGGTCGGTGGCCGTCGGCAACGCCGGTGCGCGCGAGGCCCTGTGGGTGTCGGTGAAGGCGGGCCTGGGTGCCACCGCCATCGCGCTCGTCCTCGGCACGCTCATCGCCTTCGCCGTGGCCCGGCACCGCTTCTTCGGCCGCGACACGGTGTCCTTCATCGTGGTGCTGCCGATCGCACTGCCCGGCATCGTCACCGGCATCGCCCTCAACTCGGCGTTCGGCACGGTCCTGGAACCGCTCGGGGTGGGCCTCGGGCTGTTCACCGTGATCGTCGGCCACGCCACCTTCTGCATCGTCGTGGTCTTCAACAACGTGGTGGCCCGGCTGCGCCGCACCGCCTCCTCGTACGAGGAGGCGGCGATGGACCTGGGCGCCACCACCTTCCGGGCCTTCGCGGACGTCACCTTCCCGCTGGTGCGCTCCGCGCTGCTGGCCGGCGGTCTGCTCGCCTTCGCACTGTCCTTCGACGAGATCGTCGTCACGACCTTCACCGCGGGACCCGGGATCGAGACCCTGCCCATCTGGATCTTCAACAACATGACCCGGCCGCAGCAGGCACCCGTGGTGAACGTGGTGGCCGCCGTCCTCGTCCTGCTGTCGGTGATCCCGATCTACGTCGCCCAGCGGCTGTCCGCGGACACGGCGACGTCGAGCCGGGTGTGAGCGGGCGCGTGCCGACCCGGGCTTTCGTAGGCTGAAGGGGCCCGAAGTTCCTCCGGGACGTGTGCCCTCAGGCGGGAGAAGGTCGTGATCGAACTGGCCGCGGCATTCGCCGTCGCGGGAGCGGCGAGCAATGCCGTGGGCACCGCCTTCCAGCGCAAGGCCGCGTCCACGAGCAGCGGCGGCGGGGTCCGGATCCTCGCGGAACTGGTGCGCCGGCCCGCCTGGGTGGTGGGCATGGCCGGGGTGATCGGCGCCGCGGTGTGCCAGAGCCTGGCCCTCGTCAACGGGCCGCTCGCGTTGGTCCAGCCGCTGTTCATCCTCGAGCTGCCGTTCGCCCTGCTCGTGGCGGGGCCGCTGATGCACCGTCGGCTGCCCCGGTGGGGCTGGTGGGGGGTCGGCGGTGTGGTCGCGGGCCTGGCCGTCCTGCTGGCGGCGGCCGCGCCGCACGGAGCCACCGACCAGGCGCGGCTCGTACGCTGGTTCCCGGCCCTGGGCCTGTGTCTCGGCGGGATGGCCGCGTTGATCCTGCTGGCCGGCAGTGGGCGCCCCGCGGCACGGCGTGCCGCGCTGCTCGCGGCCGCCTCGGCCACCGGCAACGCCCTGACCGCCGCGCTGCTGAAATCGGCATCGGGAACCTTCGCCGACCACGGGTTCGTGGCGTTCCTGCGCTCCTGGCAGACCTACGGCTTCGCGCTGGCCGGCGCGGCCGCGGTGGTCCTGCTGGAGAACGCGCTGCAGGCCGGTCCGCTGGCCGCCGCGCAGCCCGCGCTGACCATCGGCGACGCGATGGTGAGCCTGGCGCTGGGGATGTTCCTGTTCGGTGAGCGGATCCGTACCGGCTGGTGGCTGCTGCCCGTGGCGGGCGGTGCCGTGCTGATCGTCGTCGGTGTGTTCGTGCTGAGCCGGGCCGTGCAGGGCATCTCCGAACGGCCACCGAGCCGTCACGGCCACCGCTGAACGCCGGTCGGGGAGCCGCGACGAGGGGCGGCTCTCCCACACCGACACCGAGGACGGAAAGCAGGAAGTCCGACAAAGAGCAATCAGTCCGGTATGACGCCGAATAAATGCCGGCGCCGTCGGCGCGGGACCGCTCGCATCCAATCAATGGCTTCCATGGCGATCGTGTTACGGCTACCGGCCGTTCATTGAAACGTGTACAGCGGCGCATAGCAGGCAACCGCCGTGCGTGGCAGCATCTTTGGGCCCATCGCGTTGCGAACTTTCCCCTATATGAGTGATAGCATCCCGGCGTCTGCGACCTTGGTCCGCTCGGCCCGGACGCCGTATTGAGATCGGGCCGGTTCTCAACACGACGACGAGCGAGTCGTACCAAGCGGTTGTGCCACGGATTCCCCCGATCCGTCCGCCGACGGCTGCAGGCTACACATAGGAAAGGTTTCCATGATTCGAGACGCACTCGTCTGGTGCCTGGTTGCGGCGACGGTGATCGCCGTCGCCGCGGCCCTGGTGCTCAGTCGTCGCCACAGGGCCATAGCGACGAAGAAGCAGCAGGCCGAGGCCGCCCTGACCCAGAACCTGAGCGAGGCCGACAGCCAACTGGCCGCATTAAGAGCGCAGTTGCAGCAGCACCGGGCCGAACATGACAAGACCATCCAGGAAGCCGAGGAAGCGGCCGAGGAAAGCACCAAGGCGGTCCTCAAGGGTTCCGCACGCTTTCTGCAGAGCCTGGCCGCGGAGCAGTTGGCGCTGCTCGAGGAAATCCAGCGCAAGTACGGCGGACATTCCGTGCTCGGTGATTTGCTGGAAGTCAGTCATGCCAATGCGCAGATGGCACGCAAGGCGCAGGGAATCGCGGTCATGTGCGGAGCGCCGCTGGGCCGTCGTAATAAGCCCGCAAGCGTTTATGACGTGGTCCGCAGCTCCCAGGGGCAGATTCGCAACTTCCGGCGCGTCGAAATCATGCAGCAGACCGGTTTTGCATTGAAGGCCTCCGCCGTTTCTCCGGTCGCTCTCGCCGTCGCGGAACTCCTCGACAACGCTGCCAGCTTTTCCCAGCAGGGCTCGCCCATCGAGGTCACTTTCCAGCGGGTCCAGAAGAATCTGTGCATCGTCATCGACGACGCCGGTGTCGGTATGAACGACGAGGAGCGCCAGAAGGCCTCCGCCCTGCTCGGCGGTGACTACCGCCCCCGGCTTTCGCATCTCGGGAACCAGCCGAAGTTCGGTTTCCCCGTCATGGGCCTGCTGGCGCAGCAGTACGGCTTCCGGGTGGACGTCACCGGCGTCTCCCGTTACGGCGGTGTGCGCGCGGTCGTACTGCTGCCGGAGGAGCTGTGGACCGAGGAGGAGACGGCACCGGCCGAGGACCCCCGGGTCGGCGGCATTCGCGGCACCGTCGGACGACCGGAGCCGGTGGCCCGTACCGCACACGGCCTGCCCCGTCGGGGAGCCCGCCAGGTGCCCATCGCCAGTGTTCCCGACCAGGACGCCGCGGCCGCGCCCGCCGGGGCGCCGGAGGACGCCGGCCGGGCCGCGGGCCGGAGCCTCGGAGCCTTCCAGCGCGGCACGCTCTCGGGCCGCAACCTCGCCTCGGCGCCGTCCGAAGGGTCCGATGACGCATGACGACAGACCTGTCGTGGATGCTCGAGGACATCGTGCACAACGTGCCGAAGGCACGCCACGCCGTCCTGTTGTCCGCGGACGGCCTTCCTCGGGGCGCGACCGACGGCATGGACCGCAAGGACGTGCGGACGATCTCCGCCGCCATGGCGGGCATGCAGTCACTCAGCCGGGCCACCTCCCACTTCGCCGGGTCGGGTCAGGACGGGCAGTGGAATCAGACGATCATCGAGTTCTCGCACGGCTGGATCTTCCTGATCGGCGCCGGACAGGGCGCCTACCTCGCCGCCGCGGCGGCGCCCGACGTCGACATGCAGCAGATCTCCTTCCGCATGCACCGGCTGGTCGCCCGGCTCGGCAACAACCTCACCTCGCCGCCCCGGGTGAACACCGAGGGCGTGGACGGGCAGCCCGGCCGGGCCCCGGCGCAGGTCGGGGCGGCGGGCGGCACGGGGATCCTGATCGCCGACCTCGACGAGGTGGTCGGTGACGTCCAAGGCGCCCGGCACGCGGTCCTGTTGGGCTCCGACGGCCTGCCCCGCGGCGCGACCACGGGAATGAGCCAGGACCTGGCGGACACCATCTCGGCGGCCATGACGGGGATTCACGCCTACAGCCGGGCCACCTCGCAGTTCGCCGGCGTGGCCCAGGACGCGCAGTGGCGGCAGACGGTGATCGAGTTTCAGCACGGCTGGATCTTTCTGATCTCGGCCGGCCGTGGCGCGTTCCTGGCCGCGGCCGCCGAACACGAGGCCGATATCGAGGAGTTCACCACCCGTCTGCATCAGGTGGTGCCCCGGCTGAGCGCATATATGGCACCACACGGGGAGGCGAGCCGCACGTGAATCACGAGCCGGATCAGGAACTGGAGCTGACCTCCGCATTAGTCCCGCTCTTCGTGATCACGAACGGGCGTGGCCTGCCCCCGGACAATGCCTACGAGCGCACGACCCTGGTGTCCGCGTTCGAGGGTGCCTCCGCTTCGGCTCGCACGCTTTCCCCGGAGGCACGTCAGGTTCTGGAGCTGGTCACGGACGGCTTTCTCTCCGTCGCGGAAGTGGCCGCCCACACGCATCTGCCACTGGGGATCGTGCGGATTCTCCTGGCGCAGATGGAGGAGAGCGGTCTCATCATCGCGCGCAAGCCCGTTCCGCGCGCCGAACGTGTCGACCGAGAAGTGCTCAACGCCGTACTCGACGGCCTCAAAGCCCGATTCGGAGCGTGATTCGTGTACCTGGATTCAGGTGTCCTCACGGCGGTGAAGATCCTCGTGGTGGGGCACTTCGGGGTCGGGAAGACCACGTGCATCGGAAGCATCTCCGAGATCGAGCCGCTGCGGACCGAAGAGGAGATCACCGAAGCCAGCGTGGGTTTTGACGACCTGTCGGGCACCCCGGACAAGACCACCACGACGGTCGCCATGGACTTCGGCCGCCTGACCATCAGCGACGAGGTGGTGCTGTACCTCTTCGGCACACCCGGTCAGGAGCGCTTCAAGGAGATGTGGGAGGAGCTGTCCCGGGGGGCGCTCGGCGCGCTGGTCCTCGTCGACCCCGAGCGGCTGTCCGAGTCCTTCCCGGTCCTGGACCTGGTCGAGCGGTTCGGCCTGACGTACGCCATCGGCGTCAACCACTTCGACGGCACGACGAACTACCCGCTCGCGGAGATCCGCGAGGCGCTGAACCTGTCCGACCGGACGCCCGTCGTCGGCTGCGACGTCCGGGACGAGCAGTCGTCGGCGCAGGCCCTCATCACCCTCGTCCACCACCTTCTGTCCCTTCTCGACTAGGAGCCACCCCCACATGCAGCAGCGTCCCGGCATACAAGAGCCGCCCCCCGGCTGCCCCGCGCACGGCAACGTCCCCCTCTACGGACCGCAGTTCGGCTCCGATCCCGACGCCCACTACGCGCATCTGCGCGGCCTCGGCCCGAGCGCGCCGGTCGACATCGCCCCCGGGGTGGAGGTCGAGCTGGTCACCAGTTACGACGCCGCCCTGTACATCCTGCAGAACCCCGCCTCGTTCGTCCGGGACTCCCGGCGCTGGCGGGCACTGAACGAGGGACGGGTTCCCGAGGACAGCCCGGCGCTGCCCATGCTGGGCTACCGGCCCAACGCCCTGTTCAGCGACGGCGCCGCGCACGCCCGGCTGCGCCAGGCCGTCACCGACAGTCTGGCCACAGTCAACGAGCTCCAGCTGGTGCGGCAGACCCAGCAGTCCGCCGAGTATCTGATCAGCCAGTTCAGCTCCGACCGGCTCGGGCAGGCGGAGCTGATGGCCGAGTACGCCCAGCCGCTGCCGCTGCTGGTCTTCAGCGACCTGTTCGGCTGCCCGCCGGAGATCGGCGACCGCGTCATCGTCGGGATCAGCGGCATCTTCGACGGTACGGCCGGTGCCGACCAGGTGCTGGGTGAGGCGCTCGGTGAGCTGATCGCGCTCAAGCGGCGCCGGCCCGGCACCGACCTGACGACCCGTCTGATGGAGCACTCGGCGGCGCTGACGGACGAGGAGGTGCTGCACCAGCTCGTGACGCTGCTCTCAGGGGGCACCGCTCCGCTGTCGGCGGCGATCGGCAGCAGCAGCGCGCTGATCCTCGGCGAGGACTGGCAGACCGGGCTGCCGGTCGAGGACGCGGTCACCCAGGTGCTCTGGAACTACGCGCCGATCGCCAACTACGCGGCCCACTACCCCACTCACGACGTGGAGTTGGGGAACCGGGTACTGCGGGCCAACGACCCGGTGCTGATCTCCTTCGCGGCCGCCAACACCGATCCCCGGCTGGCGGAGCACCGCGAGCAGCTCAGCGCCAAGGCGCACCTGGCCTTCGGGGCCGGCCCGCACGCCTGCCCCGCCAAGGACCCGGCGTTCGTGATCGCCGTCACCGCCGTCGAGACTCTCCTCAACCGGCTTCCGGACGTCGAAGTCCGGCTGCCGTTCAAGGACTTGAGCTGGGTGCCCGCGCCCTGGAGCCGCTCCCTGGTGGCCCTGCCGGTGCGGTTCACGCCGCGCAGCGTGGCTCCGACGCCGGCCCGGGCACCGGAGCCGCAGGCGGCCGCACCCACCCCGTACCCCACAGTGAGCCACGCGCCGCAGCCGGCGGCGACGGCCGCGCCCAAGGCCAAGCCGGGCCTGTTCAGCCGGTTCCTGGCGTGGACCAGGGGAGAGTGACGTAGGCAACTCTCCGCGCACATAGTCATCTTGTATGTGTCAGCCAAGTGGAGGGTATGCATGGCGGCTGATACTGAGATCAAGAGGGAGACGTCGTATCGTGGAGATTGCGATAACTCCGCCCGTCAACAGGCGTTTTGCCGTCTCGCTGTTCTCACGCCTACGGACGGCGAAGGGCCAGGCCAACCCCTTTCCGCTCTATGCGGAACTTCGGTCGGGGGGCGGAGTCGTCGCAGCTCCCTGGGGAGGACACCTCGTCACCGGCTTCGGGCTGTGTGACCAGGTCCTGCGCAGCCGTGAGTGGCTGGAACCCGACGCGCGCTGGAGGGAGCAGAAGGGAGACGGCACCCGCTGGACGGCTCCCTCCTCCCGCGAGATGAGCAGGACACTGCCCGCGCTCAACCCTCCGGACCACACCTGGGTGCGCCGGTCGGCGGGCATGTTCGACCGCGCCTCCCTGGAGGAACTGCGCGGAACGGTGGGCCACATCACGAGCAGGCTCCTCGACTCCCTGGCCGAGCGACTGCACGACGGCGAGGCGGACTTCAACGCCTTGGTGAGCGAGGAGCTGCCGGTCGCCACCATAGGGCACTGGCTCGGGCTCCCCACGGCCGACTTCACCCTGCTGCGGGACCTCACCCACGACCAGGTCTTCACCCAGGAGTTGCTGCCGTCGGCCAGCCAGCTGGCGAAGTCGGACGCGGCGACGGCGAAGCTGCGGACCTACTTCATGGAGCTGGTCCGCGACCGGCGGGCGCGTCCCGGTGACGACCCGGTGTCACGGTGGATCACGGCGTGGGACGGCATGGAGAGCGACCGCGAGAAGGCGGACGAGGCGGTCTACTTCCTCGCCCTGTTCGTCCTTCTTGCGGCGCTGGAGACCACCTCCACGCTGCTCTCGACGATGACGCTCCTGCTGCTGGAGCACCCCCGGCAGTGGAACTGGCTCACGGTCCACCCCGAGCTCGTGCCCTCCGCCGTTGAAGAATCGTTGCGCTACGACCCTCCCACCCATGTGATCAGCCGGGTCTCCTCCCGGGACGGCGTCCTCGGCGGAGTCGAGGTCCGCAAGGACGAGATGGTCCACCTCATGGTCGGGGCGGCCAACCGCGACCCGGCCAGGCACGAGGACCCCGAGCTGTTCAACCTGCACCGCAAGCCGGCGCATCTCGCCTTCAGCGGCGGCATCCACTACTGCCTCGGCGCGCCCCTCGCCCGCCTGGAGGCCCAGACCCTGCTCCGCCAGCTGGTCCGGCGCTTCCCCCACCTCACCCTCGTACGCCGGCCGTCATGGGCACCGCGTGTGGCCTTCCGGCGCCTGCTGAACCTGGACGTCGCCTTGTCATGACCGACATCGTCAGCACCTCCCCCCACTTCCCGTACAAGGCACTGCGCGTCGAACACGACGGGCCGGTGCTGCGGGTCCGCCTCACCCCCTCGGCACAGCACGGCTCGCTGACCGTCGCCGCCCTGGGCGACCTCGCCGCCCTGCTGCACAGCCTGCACGACCGCCCCGACATCCGGGTGCTGCTCCTGTCGTCGGACGGCGAGGACTTCTGTCTCGGCGCCGACCGCGGCGAGTACCAGGCGGCGCTGGCCGAGGACCCCACGGGGGCCGCCATGCGCCGGATCGCGGACAAGGCGTACCGCGTCTGCGACGCCCTGGAGAACACGCACGCGGTCACCATCGCCAGGCTCCACGGCAGGGTCATCGGCGCGGGCCTCGCGCTCGCCTCCTTCTGCGACCTGCGCGCCGGCGCCGACGACTGCCGGTTCCGCATGCCCGAGATCGGCATCGGCCTGCCGCCCGCGTGGGGCGGCGCCATGGGCCGGCTGATCGTGGAGGGCGGAGCCGCCAGGATCCGTGAACTCATGCTCACCTGTGAGACCTTCGACGCGGCCACCGCCCACCGGCTCGGCCTGCTGCACAAGGTGGCCCCGCTCGAGGAACTGGACGCCGCCGTCACCGCCTGGGTCAGGCCGCTCGTACGGCGCTCTCCCGAGGCCCTCACCCTCACCAAGCGCATGTTCGCGGGCTACGCGCGGGCCAACCGCACCGCCGACGTCGCCCTGCTCGACGCGCATCTGCTCACGGCCCAGCTCACCGCGGGCCGCCCCCCGCGCATGGCCGAGCACACCTGAAGCTCCACGCCCGGCCGACGGCGCCCGGACGGCATCCCGAACGACGAGAGGCGGGCCGTGCGCCGGTGGCACGGCCCGCCTCAGCCGAGGGCGGACGGTTCTCGGACGGTCGGCGCGCTTTCGGTCAGCGCACCTTGTTCAGCTTGTCGAGGGCCTTGGTGAGGCCGTTGGCCCACAACTGGTTGACGCGGGCGCGCTCGGTCGCGTTCGGGTACCGGTTGGTGCAGGACGGGCCGGGTCCGCCGCCCGACATGAGCTCGCTGCACGGACCGCTGTAGTGGTCCGGCAGCCCCAGCACGTGCCCGGTCTCGTGCGCGGCGACGCGGATCGAGTCGTACTGCCGGTTCTGCGCGTAGTCGAGGAAGATGTAGCCGTTGCCGTGACCGTCCGTGGAGGCGTAGGACCCCCGGGAGTCGTTCCCCTCGTAGTAGGCGAAGTCGGCGCCGCCCGAGGTCGCCTGCAGCTTGACGTTCGACACGGAGCTGTTCCATATCGACGCGGCGCTCGATATCTGCGAACGGAAGCCGGGCGCGCGGGAGGCGTCGTAGTAGACGGTCACCGACCGCAGGCCCGGGTGCGCCGCCCGCTTCTCGGCCACCGAGGCGAGGACGGCCTCGAAGAACGCCTTGTTGCCGGCCGATTCCTCGGCCGAGCCGGTGTACCGGGCGTGGGCCGGGGTAGTGGCGCCGGTGGGCTGGGCGCTCGCCGGTATCGCGGTGCCCAGCGCGGCGAAGGCCAGGCCCAGGCCGAGCGCCAGAAGTCTCCAGGGCGCCTTCGCGGACGCGGAGGACGTACGGATCGACGTCATGTGGGGGGCTCCTTCTCGTTCGTGTGGGGTGGTGAACGATCGGTTGCCCCTGAGTCTCGGCCAGGCCACCGGCCGGCGGATGATGGCAATCGGGGATAGTGCGCTGCTATCACGGCCAACTCCTGCCATTCGGTTGGCGTTTGAACATCTGGCGCCTCATCAGTCACCGCCCTTACGCTCCCGGTATGGAGCTCGAGGTGAGGCACCTGCGCGTTCTCTGCGCCATCGCCGACGCCGGAAGTCTGCACCAGGCGGCGCGCGAACTCGGCATGGCCCAGCCCTCGTTGAGCACCCAGCTGCGCCGGATCGAGCAGACGCTCGGCGGCCGGCTCTTCACCCGTGGCCGCACCGGCAGCCGTCCCACACCGCTGGGGTGCGTCGTGGTCAGCCGGGCCCGGCCGCTCGTCGCCGAACTCGCCGCGATCGTGGCCGAGGCGAGGGTGGCGGCCGCCCGTGCCGCGGGCGGCCCCCGGCTGCGCATCGGCGCCACGGCCAGCCGGGCCCTGCCGGGCTGGCTCCGCCGGCTGCGGGCCCGCGTCCCACCCGTCGAGCCCAGCCTCCAGATGGACGTGTCCGCCAACTCCCTGCTGCGCATGGTCGCCGAGGGCCGGCTCGACCTGGCGTTCGTGCACGAGGTCGAGGGCAGTGCGCTGCGCGTCCCGGCCGGACTGTGCCTGCGCGTCCTGGTGGAACGCGAACCGCAGTTCGTCACCCTGGCCGCCGACCACCCGGCGGCCGCCCGGCGCGAAGTACGGCTGACCGACCTCGCCGGGGACCGCTGGATGGTGGACTCCACCGTCGACGGCGAATGGGACGGACTGTGCCGGGTGCTGCGCGCGGCCGGGATCGAACCCGACCTGCTGCACGGCGACTACCTCACCGCCTACTCCCTGGCCGCCATCGGCGAGGTGGTCACGGTCAGCCAGCCGACCGCGCGCCCCCGCCCCGATCTGGCCATCCGGCCGCTCCAGGGCGACCCCATAGGGGTACGGCTGCTGCTCGCTGCCCGCACGGAGGCCGAACTCGCCAACGGGTGCACTGAACTGGAGGAGGCCTACTGGGACGCGGCCCGACAGGCGCCGGCCTACCAGGAGTGGCTGCGGCGCCGGACGGCCGCGGGACCGGCGCGGCCCCTCGGTGCGGTCCGGGCCTGAGGACGCGGGCGATGAGTTCCGTGTGCCGGTCGGGTCAGTACCGAGAACACACTCGCCGCACCCACCCGGAAGGACCCGCCCAGTGACCCACGTCCACGTGGCCGAATCGGACCTGGAGCTGCCCGACGGCCGCAGGCTGCACGTCTACGACACCGGTGCCGGCGCATCCGGCACTCTCCCCGTGCTCTGGCATCACGGCACACCCAACGTGGGCATGCCGCCCCGGCCCCTCTTCCCCGTGTCCGCCGGGCTCGGGATCCGCTGGGTGTCGTACGACCGTCCCGGGTACGGCGGATCGACGCCGCTCGAAGGCCGCAGCGTCGGGTCGGCCGCCTCCGACGCCGGCCGCGTCGCCGACGCGCTCGGCATCGACCGCTTCGCCGTCATGGGCCACTCCGGCGGCGCCTCGCACGCCCTGGCGTGTGCCGCGGTGCTGCGGGAGCGCGTGCTCGGCGCGGTCGCCGTGTCGGGACCGGCACCGTTCGACGCCGAGGGCCTGGACTGGTTCGCGGGCATGGCCGCGTCCTGCCGGGCGTCGCTGACCGCGGCCGTGGCGGGCCGCGAGGCCAAGACCCGGTTCGAGGCGGAGGCCGAGTACGAACCCGGGATGTTCACCGAGGCCGACCACGCGGCCCTGGCCGGTGAGTGGTCCTGGTTCGAGGACGTCGTCGGGCCGGCCCTGGCCGCCGGCCCGGGCGGGCTGATCGACGACGACCTGGCCTACGTCCGTGCGTGGGGCTGCGACCCGGTGACGATCACCGCTCCGGTCCTCGTGCTGCACGGCGGCCGGGACCGGGTCGTGCCCGGCTCCCACGGCCAGTGGCTCGCGAACCGCTGCCCGCACGCGGAACTGCGGCTGCGCCCGGCCGACGGGCACCTCTCCGTCCTGTCCGGCGCGGCCGCCGCCCTGGAATGGCTGGTCCGGCATGCGCGGCCGTGACGCCGGGCGGCCCACCGGTCCAGCCCTGGCTGACCGCCCTTTGCCCGCCACGCCGCCCTAAATGATCGACTTATATGTTTATCGGCTCTACGGTGCCTGGTGTCGTGAGTACCGCAGGGGGGCGCACAGCGCGCCTGGGCACGGCGCGGGTTGGGATGCCGATGAGTGGAATCACCCGCAGGGGCATGGCGCGCCTGGGTCTGGGCGCCGGTCTCGGTGTCGCGGCCGCTTCGCTGACCGGGTGCGGCGAACGTGCGGGACAGGGGGGCCCGCCGGGGAGCAGGGAGCGTCCGCGGCTCATCGGGGACGGCTCGACGTCGTACACCGGCGGGCAGCCGCGCCAGCCGCCCTCCCCCACTCCCCTGGAGCCGGGGGAGACGCCTCCGCAGTTCGTGGTGTTCTCCTGGGACGGCGCGGGCGAGGTCGGCACCGGGCTGTTCCAGCGGTTCCTGGAGCTCGCGCGTACGCACGACGCGCACATGACGTTCTTCCTCTCCGGCCTCTATCTGCTGCCGGAGTCGAGGAAACGGCTGTACCGGCCACCGGAGAATCCGGTCGGCGCCTCCGACATCGGCTATCTCACCGACGAGCACATCCGGCAGACGCTGAAGTACGTCGGTGAGGCGTGGCTCGACGGACACGAGATCGGCACGCACTTCAATGGGCACTTCTGCACCGGCCCGGGAACCGTGGCCGACTGGAGTCCGGAGCACTGGCGTGCGGAGATCGAGCAGGCCCGGACTTTCGTCAAGTCCTGGCGCACCCACACCGGTTGGCACGACCACCCGTCGCTGCCCTTCGACTACGACCGGGAGCTGATCGGCGGCCGCACACCGTGCCTGCTCGGGCAGGAGAACCTGCTGCCGGTCGCCCGCGAGCTGGGCTGGCGTTACGACGCCTCGTCCCCGGGCGGAGAGCAACGCTGGCCCCGCAGGAGGGGCGGCGTCTGGGACCTGCCGCTGCAGAGCATCCCCTTCCCCGGCCACCGGTTCGAGGTGCTGTCCATGGACTACAACATGATGGTCAATCAGTCGGCGAACTCCACCCGGGCGCCCTCCTACAACTACCCGGCCTGGCGCGTGCTGGCCACGGAGTCGTACCTGGCCGGTTTCCGGCGCGCGTACGAGACGAACCGGGCCCCGCTCTTCATCGGCAACCACTTCGAGGAGTGGAACGGCGGCATCTACATGGACGCGGTGGAGGAGGCGCTCCGGCAGATCGCCGGCCATCCGGACGTACGCCTGGTCTCCTTCCGGCAGTTCGTGGACTGGCTCGACGCCCAGGACCCCGCCCTCCTCGCGAGACTGCGCACCCTGGAGGTCGGCGAAGAGCCCGAGAGCGGCTGGTCCGCCTTTCTGCGCCCGGAGAAGCGCACACGGTCCGGAACATGATCCGGGGCTCGGCACAACCCTCGGGCGGCGACGGAGGTCTCCTGGGTGGGAACGCGCGTTCCCACCCAGTTCAGCCGTCCGCGGCAGCCGCTTCATGCAGAGGATTCCATGCCCCCCACGCTTCCCGGCTCCCGTGCGCTCCGCCGGACCGCAGGTGCCGTAGGCGCCGTCGCCCTGATCGCGCTGGGCGCCACACCCGCCGGAGCCGCCGACCAGTCACCCGGCCTCGTGCTGGGCGGGATCGTCCCGATCGACGGGGTGAAGCCGGGCAGCGAGTTCACCGTCCCGGCCTCCTTCACCAACACGGGGCCCGCGCCGCTCGGCAAGGTCTGGATGGCCTACTCCGTCACGCGGGGGCTCGGCCACACCGAGGTGCCCTCCAACTGCCTGCGCTACGAGATCCCTTCCTTCGACGAGCAGCCGAGTTCCTCCGACGTGGTCTGCGAGTTCGACCAGACCGTGGAACCCGGCGTCGTCTACGCCCCCGACAGGCCCCTGACCCTGAAGGCACTCGACCGCGCCCTGTACGACCGGCTGCGGGTGACGGTCGCCACCTACGACCCCGCCTTCACGGACGCGGGCCCCGCGCCGGTGCGGGGCACGGGCCCCGCCCTGAAGCTGGTCGAGCGGCCGGACGCCACCCCGGCCGCCGCCGGATCCGCCCAGCACGAAGACTGGGACGCGGCGACCGTGCGGGTGACGGCGAAGAACACGGCCGACTTCCAGGTGACCGGCGCCGAGCTGAAGGGGCGCGTCGGGGACACCGTGCCGCTGACCGTGACGTTCACCGACGCGGGGCCCGCCTGGGTGTTCCGGGGCATCGACACGCCGGTGGCCCGGGTTCTGATCAGGATGCCGGCCGGTACCTCGGTCGCCGAGGCGGACGGGTTCTGCAAGAGCGTCGGGTCGGGCACGTACGAGTGCGGCACCGGCGAGGCCTGGGTCGGCGAGAACACCACCGGGGCCTACAGGTTCAAACTCAAGATCAAGAAGGCGGTGCGGGGTGCCAAGGGCTCGGTGGCGCTCGCCGGCCCGCCCCGGCCCTTCGACCCCGACAAGGCGAACGACACCGCGGACATCCGGCTCGACGTCACCGGCGGCGGGTCGACGGGCGGCGCCTCGACGTCCTCGACGGGCGGCTCCGGCACGGCGTCCACCGGGGGTTCCGGATCGGCCTCCTCCGGTTCGGGTTCGTCCGGTTCGGCTTCCGGCTCGGGGACCGGCGCCTCGGGCGGCACCTCCACGACCGGCACCTCGGCCGGCTCCTCCTCGACCGGCGGTGACCTGGCGAGCACCGGCTCCGGCTCGGTCCTGCCCCTCACGGCCGCGTCGGCCGGGGCCGTTGCCCTCGGCACGGGCGCCGTCCTGGTGGTACGCCGTCGTCGGGCCGGCCGTCAGCGTTGACGGCAGCGGCCGGGGGGGGGGGGGGGGGGGGGGGGGGGGGGGGGGCGGAGACGCCGTCGGTGGAAGAGGAGCGCCTTCGGGTTGTGGCCCTCCTCGCGG
>NZ_JBWKFL010000017.1:178142-209946 GCF_056434305.1 Streptomyces sp. NPDC044061
CTTCCCTTCGGCAGGGACACGTTTTGGGTGGTCTTCGGTGGTGGGCCCGCCCGTAGTGGTGGACGGAAGGGGAGGGGGGCGGCCGGGCTCCGGCCCCGCCCGCCCCGCACCTTCAGTTGGAGCCGAAGCTCCGCGTCGTGTAGGCGCACTCCGTGTAGATGTACCCGGACCGCAGCTTGGCGGTGTCCGAGGCCGGAGTGGTGGTGCTGCCGCCGTGCGGCTTGTGCACGAAGTACGTGGTGCCGACGGGGAGACTGAGCGTCCGTTGGGGGTAGTTCTTGCCCCCGTTGCAGGGCTTGAAGCCGATCGCGAGCGTGTCGGCGAGGGAGTACGACTTGCAGCTGCCGCAGCCCTTGAGGGTGAAGCTGCCGGTGACCGGGCCCGTGTAGAGGACGGTCACGTCGTCGGGGCTGTCGTTCTTGACGGTGACGGAGATGCTGCCGCCGGAGGCGGTGGTGGGCAGCTTCTTACCGGCGGCCGGCAGGGTCTGGGCCACCTCGGCGCCGATGGCGATCTTCTTGGCGCGCTGCCGGTTCCCACCGTTCTTGTTGTCGGAGACGTACTGCTCCAGCGTCTTCCGGGCCGCGTCGAAGTCACCGTCCTTGTACTGGTCGACACCGCAGGCGTACTCCCCCGCGTCGCCGCTCCGGCCGGCCCGGCCGGCGGACTTGGTGAGGTCGTCCGCCGCGTTCCCCGCCGTCCCCGTCAGGTCGGTGATGCGGGTGTCCAGGCTCCGCAACTGCTCTACGGCGGCGCAGGGGTCGTCGCCGTCGACGGCCTTCTCGGCCTTCTTCACCTGGGTGTCGACGGCGGGGGCGACCTTCGCCGCCGGCTCCGACCGCGGGAAGGTGTCCAGCAGGTCACCGAAGCGCCGGACCCAGTCCGCCTCGCCCGCCGTCAGACCCGTCCGGCCGCACTCGTACAGCGAGGTCGCCAGCCGGTCGTCGGGCCAGCGCGTCAGCGATCCGAGGTTCTTCCCCGGCATGGTGCGGGGCACCGTACGCAGGTACTTCAGCGGCTCGACCGCCTCGCAGTACCGCTGGTGGCCGTACGCGGCGCCGACCGTGGTGTAGTAGGTGCGCATGCGATCGGGGACCTGGTCGGCGGCCCGGGAACCGGAGTGGTTGACCGCGAGGTCCCGGTAGACGTCCAGGGCCGTCCCGTAGTCGGACCGGGCGGTCGCGAAATCGTGTCGCCCTGCCGCGGTCACCAGGTCGTCGGCCTTCTCCAGACGGTCGAGGAGCGCCTGCTGCACGGCCTCCTCGTGCGCGTCGTCGTACCACACCGCGCCGCCCGCCGGGACGGCGAGCAGCAGCACGCCGAGCAGGAGGGCGACGGGTGCTCGGCCCAACCCGGTGAGCCGGGTGCGCAGCCCCACGATCGCGCCGTGCACGGCCGTCAGCAGCAGGAACACGCCGTACAGAGCGAGCGCCGCCCCGGGGACGCCGTCGGCGTCGGCGGGCAGGGCGACGAGCAGCAGGACGACGGTGGCGGCCCAGCAGACGGCCGCCATGACCCATCTTCGCAGGAGCGCGTACCCGAGGCCGAGACCGCTCAGGTTGAGTATCGCGACCGCGGCCGCTCGCAGGCCGTCCGGTGGTGCGGGCGGCGGCGCCGACGGCATCGGCGGTACGGCGAATCCCTGGCTGGGACCGTACGGATTTTCGGACATGGTGGGCTCCCCCCGTCAACTGCCCCCGTATAAGCGCGGATCGGCAGTGTATGGCCAGGGTCGTGGGCCCGACAGAGGG
The DNA here is from genome assembly GCF_056434305.1 of Streptomyces sp. NPDC044061. NCBI lineage: Bacteria > Bacillati > Actinomycetota > Actinomycetes > Kitasatosporales > Streptomycetaceae > Streptomyces > Streptomyces sp. NPDC044061. Next base: position 179,894 of record NZ_JBWKFL010000017.1, read on the forward strand.
GGTCAGGTACAGGTGCCGCCGGGCCGGGCGGAGGGCCGCGTGGATCCACCGGATCCGTGGGCAGACCCTCCGCCCGGGCCCGGTTCTAGCGGCGCAGGGCGGACAGGTTGCGGTAGCCGATCGCCGCGTGCTCCAGGGACTGGGACGGGTTGGTGGCGCTCGGGGCGTTGTCCTGCTCGACCATCGGGTTGTGGTAGTTGCGGTGGCCCACGCGGGAGAAGAACGTCGTGTAGTCGATGACACCGGTGCCGAACGGGACCATGTCGTAGCCCATCCCGTTGGTGGTGTTCACGACGCCGTCCTTGGCGTGGAAGAGCGGGTAACGCTTGTTGTGACGGGTGACGAGGCCGGCCGGGTCGAAGACGTTCGTCTGCGTGGAGCCGTCGTGGGCGGAGTAGGTGCGGAACTTGTACTGGGCGACGTGAGCCCAGAAGACGTCCATCTCCAGCCAGATCAGCTGGGGATCGGTGATGGACAGGAAGTACTCCAGCTTGCGGATGCCGGAGCTGCGGGTCGGGCGGCCCTGGGCGTCGAGCGGACCGCCGTCGAGGAGGAAGCCGTAGGCCGCGTCGTGGTTGTGGGTGTACAGCTTCAGGCCGGCGCGGCGGGCGAGCGCGCCGAGTGCGTGCCACTTGTCGGCCGCCATGTCCCAGTCGGCCTTGTAGGAGCTGCCGGTGGGGTCGCCACCGGTGCCCACGTGGGCCATGCCGAGGATGTTCGCGATCTCCAGGTGCTTCTTGAAGGTGTCCAGGTCGGCGCTGGTCAGCGGCCAGGAGCCGGGGATGAAGCCGTGGTTGCCCTGGGCGCGCAGCCCGTTGTCGTCCAGCCAGCGGCGCAGCAGCCTGGCGCCCTCGACGGACTCCAGGTTCGCCCCGCCGGGCGCGTTCGCGTGCTGCCCGTAGCCGGCGAACTCGACCTGGCGATAGCCGAACCGGGCGAGTTGCTCGAAGACGGCGCGGAAGCCCGAGGGCAGGGAGGTGGTCAGCGGGTCGCGGCCGATCGCGTCGCGGACCGTGTAGAGGATGATGCCGCGCTTGTCGGCGGGGACGAGCGTGTGTCCTTCGCCGGTGGATTCGGCCTTGGGGGCGGCCTGCACGGGAGCGGCGCCGAGGACCGGCGCCGCGATGGCGCCGGCCGCGACGGCGGTGCAGGTGCTCAGGAAGCGGCGGCGGCCGATGCCGAGGGCGTGGCGCATCTGGTCGTCGGTGTCGTGCGTGTGGTTCACGGGTGCCTTCTTTCGGACGGGTTGTCGGTGCCGAGACCGGCGAGGTGGAGCAGGAGGGACTTCACGTCGGTGGCCGCGATGCGGTCGCCGACGGCGCGGGGGGTGGAGCACAGCAGGAGCGGACCGTCGTCGTCGCTCGTGGGCAGGCGGCCGTGGCTGCCCCGGATCGGTGAGGGGTCGAGGGGTACGACCGCCATGCGGTAGCGCAGCCCGAGCTTCTTGCGGGCGAGCGCGGTGGCGGCCTTGACCTTCACATAGGGGTCGAGCGGGTCCATGAACAGCTCGACCGGGTCGTAGCCGGGTTTGCGATGGATCTCGACCAGGCGCGCGAAGTCGGGTGCGCGGTCGTCGTCCAGCCAGTAGTAGTACGTGAACCAGGCGTCCGGTGCGGCGACGGCGACCAGTTCGCCGGAGCGCGGATGGTCCAGGTGGTGGGCCTTCTTGCCCTCGTCGTCCAGGAGTTGCTCGATGCCCGGCAGAGCGTCGAGCGCGGCCCGGGTGGCGGCGAGGTCCTCGGGCCGCCGGACGTAGACGTGGGCGATCTGATGGTCGGCGACGGCGAAGGCACGGGACGCCATCGGGTCGAGGTACTCCATGCCGTCCTGGGTGTGGACCTCGAGCAGACCGGCCCGGCGCAGGGCGCGGTTGATGTCGACGGGCCTGCTGACGGGGGTGATGCCGTACTCGGACAGGGCGACGACCGTACGGCCCTCGGCGCGGGCGTCGTTCAGCAGCGGGGCCACGGCCGCGTCCAGGTCGGCGGCCGCCCGGCGGGAGCGCGGGTCGTCGGGGCCGTACCGCTGCAGGTCGTAGTCGAGATGCGGAAGATAACAGAGGGCCAGGTCGGGTCGGCGGGTGCGCAGGACGTGCCGGGTGGCGTCGATGATCCACCGGCTGGAGAGCAGATCGGCGCCGGGTCCCCAGAAGCGGAAGAGCGGGAACGTGCCGAATTTCTCGGTGAGTTCGTCGTGGAGCGCGGGCGGCCGGGTATAGCAGTCGGGCTCCTTGCGGCCGTCGGCGTAGTAGACCGGGCGTGGGGTGACGGTGATGTCGGTGTCGGCGCCCATGGCGTACCACCAGCAGATGTTGGCGACCGTGTAGCCGGGGTGGGCGCGGCGGGCGGCGTCCCACAGTCTGTCGCCGGCGACCAGGCCGTTGTGCTGGCGCCACAGCAGGACGTCGCCGAGTTCGCGGAAGTACCAGCCGTTGCCGACGATGCCGTGCTCGGCCGGCAGGGTGCCGGTGAGGAACGTGGACTGGGCCGCGCAGGTCACGGCGGGCAGGACGGTGCCGAGGTGGGCGCGGGAGCCGGTCTCGGCGAGGGCCTTGAGGTGGGGCATGTGGGCGAGGAGCCGTGGGGTGAGGCCGACCACGTCGAGGACGAGGAGCGGGGTGGGTCGCGCGGGACCGGTCATGGCAGCTCCTTCAGGCCGAGGTCGGTCAGCAGGTCGCGGGCCAGGGCGAGTTCGGCGGCGATTCCGTCGGACAGCCGGTCCCGGCCCCGGGGGCGCAGCCCGGGCGGGAGGGCCTGCCAGGTGTAGGTCTCGACCTCCAGGTGCGGGGTGAGCGGGTGCGGGGCGCCGGCCAGGTGGGTCAGGGCCGACCGCAGGACCGGGAGTGTGGAGGCGAGGGGTGCGGCGGGGGCCGCGTGCAGCGGGACGTGGAAGTGGGAGCGCCAGGGCGCGGTGGAGGGCAGGGTGGTTCCGGCCAGGGCCTCGCCGAGGTCGTCGGTGCCGAGCGGCCCGGCGGGGGTGAGCGCGCGGGTCTGGTGCAGGAAGCGGGGCTCTGCGAAGGCGCCGAGGGCCGCGCGGACCTCCGGGCGGCCGGGGTGCTCGGCGTGCAGGGCGGCCGACAGCTGGGATTTGACGACGGGGATCCGGGCCGCGCCGAGCGCGTCCAGCGCCGCCCCCGGTTCCTCGAAGGAGGTGGCGAGGTGGCAGGTGTCCACGCAGACGCCGATGCGCGGGTGTCCGACGGCGCTGAGCGGGGCGAGGGCGTCGCCGGTGGTCTCCACGGTGCAGCCGGGCTCCGGCTCCAGACCGACCCGGATCGATCGGCCGGTCAGCTCCGCCAGCGCGTCCAGGCGCTCGGCGAGGGTGAGCAGGGCACGGTGGGCGGTGCGGGCGCGGTCGGCGCCCCAGACGGTGCGCCAGCCGAGCGGCAGGGTGGAGATGCTGCCCTCGGTGACGTCGTCGGGCAGCAGCGCGGCGAGGACGCGAGCCAGGGCTGTGGTGTGCTCCAGGCGCTCGGCGTCGGCCCAGTCCGGACGGTACACGCGGTACTTGACCTCGGCGGCGCCGAAGCCCTCGTACGGGAAGCCGTTGAGGGTGACGACCTCCAGGCCGCGCCGGTCGAGTTCGCGGCGCAGCGCGCGCAGGGCGGAGGGGTCGCCGTCCAGGGTGCGGGTGGCGTCGCGGGCGAGCCACAGGCCGATGCCGAGGCGGTCGCGGCCGAGCCGGCGGCGGACGGGCTCGCAGTGGTCGCGGAGCTGGGCGAGGACGCCGTCGAGGGTCTCGGCGGGGTGGACGTTGGTGCAGTAGGCGAGGTGGACGGTGGTGCCGTCGGGGTGGCGCAGCCGCACCGGCCTCACTCCCCGCCGCGCAGCAGGGAGTTGCCCTCGTGGGTCGCCTGCGGCGGGGTGACCTCCAGGTCCAGGCGGCCGCTGAGGCCGTAGAAGGCGACGGGGTTGCGCCACAGCACCCGGTCGACGTCGTCCTCGCCGAAGCCCTCGGCGAGCATCAGGTCGGCCACCCGACGGGTCTTGAGCGGATCGCTCCTGCCCCAGTCGGCGGCGGAGTTCACCAGGACCTTCTCGGGCCCGTGGGCGCGCAGGATCTCCACCATCCGGCGCTCGTCCATCTTGGTGTCGGGGTAGACGGAGAAGCCGAGCCAGCAGCCGCTGTCCTTGGCCTCCTTGACGGTCGTCTCGTTGAGGTGGTCGACCAGGACCCGGTCCGTGGGCAGGGCCGACTCGCGGACGACGTCGAGGGTGCGGCGCAGGCCGGCGAGCTTGTCACGGTGCGGGGTGTGCACGAGTGCGGGCAGGCCGTGTTCGGCGGCGAGCTGCAGCTGTGCGGCCAGTGCCTTGTCCTCGGCGGGGGTCATGGAGTCGTAGCCGATCTCGCCCACGGCCACCACTTGGTCCTTGAGGAGGTAGCGGGGCAGTTCGTCCAGGACGGGGAGGCAGCGCGGGTCGTTCGCCTCCTTGGGGTTGAGGGCGAGCGTGCAGTGGTGGGCGATGCCGTACTGGGCGGCGCGGAAGGGCTCCCAGCCGAGCAGCGAGTCGAAGTGGTCGAGGAAGGAGGCGGGCGAGGTGCGGGGCTGGCCGAGCCAGAACGACGGCTCCACGACGGCGGCGATCCCTGCGGCGCGCATGGCCTCGTAGTCGTCGGTGGTGCGGGAGGTCATGTGGATGTGGGGGTCGAACAGGCGCATCAGGACTCCTTGCGGGTCTCCGCGGTGGCCAGTGCCAGGACCCGGTACAGGCCGCTGGGTACGGGTCGGCCGGCGGCGGTGCGTTCGGCGGCGAAGTCGGCGAGCATGCGGGCGAGTTCGGCGTCGGCGTGGGCGCGTTCGGCCAGGCCGGTCACCGCGTCGACGGGGACGCCCGTGAACAGGCACTTCAGTACGGCGTGCCGCCAGGCGTGCGGGTCGAGGTGGCGGGCCGCGTAGGGGCCGAGGGCGGCGGCGACCAGACGGGTGTCGTTGGTGCGCAGGGCGTCCTCGACCAGGGGAACGGCATCGGGACCGCGCACCAGGTGGGGCAGGGCGTGCAGGACGGCGCGGCGTTCGGCGGCGGTGCCCTGCCGGTAGACGCGGGCGAGGGCGGCCGGGTCGGCGCGGGCGGCGTGCAGGATGAGCACGCGGACGGCGTCGGCGTGCCGGCTGCCGCAGCGGCGGCCGGCCTCCGCGAGGCGCAGCTCCCACACGGAGATCGGCCCGTGCCCGCCGGGGTGGGCGGCGGCCTCGTCCAGGGCCTGGTGGAACCAGGCGCGGGCGTCCGGGTCGAGGTGGGTGTCGAGGTGGTCGCGGAGGGCGTCCGGGCCGGCGTGGGCGACGGGCGAGTGGGTCATGGTGTGCTCCCTTCCGGCACGGCGGCCGGGATGCCGGTGGCCGCCGCGCGGCGGAGGAACGGCAGTGAGGTCTCGGCGTGATGGGGGCCGGCGTGGGAGTGGCGCGGCAGTTCCACGACCGTCAGGCCGCGGTAGCCGGTCGCGGCGAGGGCCTCCAGGACGGGCGGGAAGTCGATCTCGCCCTGCCCGAACGGCAGATGGTCGTGGACACCGCGCCGCATGTCCTCGATCTGGACGTGCCGCAGCCAGGGCGCCGCGGCGCGCACGCAGTCGGCGGGCGGGAGGGGTTCGAGGCACTGGCAGTGCCCGATGTCGAGGGTGAGGCCGAGGGCGGGCGGGTCGCCGAGGAGCCGGCGCAGATGGTGGAAGTCGGCGAGGGTGGCCAGCAGGTGGCCGGGCTCGGGTTCGACGGCCAGGGGGACGCCGGCGGTGGCGGCGGCCTCCAGCACGGGCGTGAGGGAGGCTGCGAGCCGCTGCCAGGCGGTGGCCGGGTCGCCGGTGGGCGGAACGGTTCCGCTGAAGCAGTGCACGGCGTGTGCGCCGAGGTCGGCGGCCACCCGCACGGCTCGCAGGAGCAGGTCCGCACGACGGGCGCGCGCCTCGGGGTCCGGGTCCAGGAGCGAGGGGCCGTGCTTGCGGCGCGGGTCGAGGACGTAACGGGCGCCGGTCTCCACGGTGACCTCGAGCCCCAGCTCGGCGAGGCGGCGACCGGCCTGGCGGGTGCGGGCGGCGAGGTCGGGGGCGAGCGGGTCGAGATGCATGTGGTCGAGGGTGAGTCCGACGCCGTCGTAGCCGAGGTCGGCGAGGAGGGCGAGGGCGTCGTCGAGGCGGAGGTCGGCGAGTCCGTTGGTGCCGTAGCCGAAGCGGAGGGGGGTGTGCCCGGGTGCCGTGGCGGGCTCGAGGTCGGGTGTCATGTGATGCTCACCCGCCTCGAGAACGCGCGGGCCAGCTGGGCCAGGGCCGCTGTGCCCAGCGCGGTGGTGGTGGCTCCGGCGCGGGCGGCGAGGGCCGCCTGGAGCGGGATGGTGGCCCGGATGCCGGCGCCGACGGCACGTTGGGTGAGTGGGGGCGAGGGGTTGAGGGTGGCGTGGACGTAGGGGCGGGCCGTGCTCGTGACGTAGGTGAGGGCGAGGCCCGTGGTCAGGAGGTCGGACGGGCGGTCCGGCAGCAGCCGGGCCAGCAGGGCCGTCCCGGCGAGGGCGGCGAGCGGGGCGCCGGGGGAACCCTGCTGTGTCTCCTGCCGGGAGACCGCCGTGACCGCGAGGGTGTGGGTGCCGAGCAGCGCGGCCGAGGGCAGGGCCGGACGGACGCGTCCGGCGGTCGCCACCGCGCCGAGCAGCAGGTCGAGGCCGCGGGCGGTCGCCATCGCGGCCGGGCCGACGGGTGTGCGCTTCAGGCCGAGGTCGTACGACCAGACGGTGGCCGCGAGCGGTACGGCGACCGTCAGCGCCGGACGGCCCGCGCGGGCCGCGAGGACCAGGCCGGTGGCTGTGAGGGCGCAGGCCGCGGTGAGCGCGGCGGCGGGCCGGACCCGCCCCGAGGGCAGGGGGCGGTGGGGGCGCTCGACGGCGTCCTCCGCCCGGTCGGCCCAGTCGTTGAGGGCCATGCCGGCCTCGTAAAGGCACAGGGAGGAGCCGACGGCGAGCACGGTACGACGGCTCGGGCGGCCGGCGACGGCGGCCGCTCCGGCGAGTGCGTCACCGGGCACGGTGAACAGGGCGGGCAGCCGCAGGAGTTCGGCCCAGGCACGCAGCCGGGACGAGCGGGCCGTGCGTCTCCGGCCGGTCCCCGCGGCAGGTGCGCCGCCGGGCGTCGCCGACGGCCCCAGCGGGCGCGGCGCTTCGGCCGGGGTGCGGTTCCGGCTCACGCACCCTCCCCCAGTCGCCGGGCGAACCGCACCAGTTCCGCGTACTGCTCGGCGAGCGCGGAAGGGGCAGCGCCCACCGGGTCCTTGAAGAAGAAGGCCAGTTCGGCGAGCGGGCCGGACAGGCCGGTCTCGTGGGCCCGGGCGGCCAGCCGGGCCAGGTCGAGGACCAGGGGCGCGGCCAGAGCCGAGTCGCAGCCCTGCCAGATCGTCTGCAGGATCATCCGGGTGCCGAGGAAGCCGTCGAAGGCGATGTGGTCCCAGGCGGTCTTCCAGTCGCCGAGTGCGGGCACGTCGTCGATGTGGACCTCACCCTCGGGAGTGACTCCGAGGGTGTCGGCGAGGACACGTTCCTTGCCCGCGTTCTTCGCCGCGGCGGCGGCCGGGTCGGCAAGGGCGGCACCGTCGCCGCCGCCGAGGAGGTTGGTGCCGGACCATGCGCGGACGTGCAGCGCCCGCTGGACGAACATGGGACCCAGGGCGGAGCGCAGGAGGGTCTGGCCGGTCTTGCCGTCGCGGCCCGCGTGGGGCAGTCCGCTCGACGCGGCGAGCGGGGCGAGGGCCGGGTGGTGCAGGCCCGTGGAGGGGGTGAAGTTGACGTAGGGGCAGCCGGCCCGCAGGGCGGCCGCCGCGTAGAGCGAACTGGGCGGGAGTTCCGGGCCGTTCGGGGCCGGTTCGGTGGAGGCGACGTTCACCACCACGGCGCGCGCGAGCCCGTGCCGTCGTACGAAGTCCTCGATGTCGGCGGCGAACGCGGTGATCAGCTCGTCCTCGTCCCGGGTGTCGCCGGCGAGCGGGCCGCCGGGCCTGATCTCCCTTTCGGCGTCCGCCAGTTCGGCCGCGACGGCGGCCGGGAGGCCGGACGGAAGGACTCCGCCGGCGGCGAGCTGCTCGGCGCGTTTGGGCAGGGGACAGTCCGTGGTGTCGTGTCCGCCGAAGACCAGGGACGACAGACCGGGCAGGCCGCCGGCGGCGAAGTCGGGCGTCTCGGTGACCAGGCCGGTCGGCGGGCGGAGTCCCGCGGTGACGGCGGCGCATCCGGCGACGACGGTGGTGGCGACCGAGCCCCGGGCTCCGACGAGCCAGACACCGACACGAGGGGATCGGGCAGGGGACGCGGACATGGGCAGCCTCCTTGTCCAGGACGTGAACTCCCCGTGGGGAAGGGGGTGGTGACGGCGGGCGGGAGTCCGGCGTCTCCCGCCCGCCGCCGTTCAGTGGCCCTTGGCGGGCAGTTCCTTGATCCGGATGTCGCGGAAGGACACCTCGTCACCGGTTCCGTGGTTCTGGATGCCGATGTGTCCGTCGCGCAGACTCCGGGCCGGATCGGTGTTGGTGAAATCGTTGATCTTCACACCGTTGAGCCATACGCGGAGACGTTCGCCCTCCACGCGGATCTCGTACGTGTTCCACTCCCCCGGCGGGTTCAGCGCACGGTCGCGCTTCTTCGGGTCGGCGGACTGGAAGCCGTAGACGGACCCGGTGGTCTTCTCGGGCACGTCGGTGGCGTCGATCTGGATCTCGTAACCGTTGTCGACCGCCGACCAGGGGTCGTCCGAGGGCGGGAAGCCCACGAACACACCGGAGTTGTCGTCGCCGGCCGCCTTCCAGTCGAGCTTCAGCGAGTACGAGCCGAAGCCCGACGGTGTGTACCAGAGCAGCCCCAGGCCACCCGTCGACGTGAGCGTGCCGTCGTCGGAGAGGGTGAAGCCGCCCGGGCCCGCCTGTCGCCAGCCGTCCAGGGAGGTGCCGTCGAAGAGCGGCCGGTAGCCGTTCTCCGGGCGGCAGTCGGCCCGGGTGTCGCCGATGGCCCAGCGGATGCCACCCAGCAGGTGCTGCCGGAAGGCGGGGTCGACGTAGGACTCCTTGGTGTGGCCGCCGCCGGTGTAGAAGGCGCGGCCGCCCTGGTAGTCCTGGCACCAGGCGATGGGATGGTCGCCGTTCATGGTGCCGCCGGTGTACGAGGTCTCGTCCAGGGAGGCGAGGACGTGGGCGCGTTCGCGCGGGTTCGAGCGGTAGTTGTACCACTCGTCCGTGCGCTCCCACGTCCGTCCCAGGTGCGAGGTCGCCGGGTGGGCGCGGTCCTCCACGTTCACCGTGGCCGGCTGGATCGCCGGGTGGTTCTGGAAGTACGCGCCCGCGAGACCGCCGTAGAACGCCCAGTCGTACTCGGTGTCGGCGGCCGAGTGGACGCCGACATAGCCTCCGCCGTGCCGGATGTACCCCTCGAACGCCTCCTGCTGGGCGGCGTCGAGGACGTCGCCGGTGGTCGACATGAACACCACGGCGTCGTAGCGGCTCAGGTTCTTGCCGGTGAAGGCGCCCGCGTCCTCGGTGGCGTCGACCGTGAAGCCGTATCCCTCACCGAGCTGCTCGACGGTCGCGATGCCCTCGGGGATGGAGTCGTGCCGGAAGCCGGCGGTCTTGGAGAAGACCAGGACGCGCTTGGTGTGGGCCGGGTCCGACACGGCGGGTGCGGTCACGCAGCCGAGGAGCAGGGCGGCACCGAGTACCGCCGTGGTGATTCTGCCCGTTGGTCGCATGGGGTGCCCTCCTCTCAGCCGGTGGTGAAGGTGAAGTCGTCCACGTCGAACAGGGCTCCGCTGCCGCCCTTGAAGACCAGGTAGAGGGTGGTGGTGCCGCGCGGTGCGCGGGACAGGTCGGCGGAGACGTCCTGGTAGCTCTCCCAGCCGCCGGTCACGGGCACGGTGGCCTTGCCCAGGAGGGTGCCGCTCGCGGATCCGGCGCGCACCTCGAGGGTTCCGCCGGCGCCGCCGGAGGCGATGCGCGCGGTGATCTTCTTGGCGTCGGACAGGGCGTACGGGGTGAAGGCGATCCAGTCGCCGTCGTCGATGTCGCCGACGACCTTGGCGCCGTGGGCGGTGTCCCGGGCGGTCACGGTGACCCCGGAGGAGGTGCTGAAGTGCTCGGCCTGGCGGTGGCGGGGCTGGAGGACACTCCGGGCGTGCGTGGTGAGCGGGGCCTGGCCGCCGCCTCCGCCGTCGGTGTACTGGGCGTCGAGAACACCGAAGATGTTCGCGTCCTCGTCGTGTCCGCCGTCGGCGCTGGTCTGGATGGTGCCGGAGCAGCCCTGTGCGGAGGTCAGCGGGTGGCCGTGGGTGTCGTGACCGAGGATGAAGTTGACGGTGACCTTGGAGCAGTCGATCGCCTTGCCGTCCTCGGGGTCGGTGACCTTCACCTTGAACGGGACGGCATCGCCGAAGCTGAACAGCTGTCCGTCCTGGGGGAGTTGCAGCGTGACCTTGGGCGCTGTGTTGCCGACGACGACCTGGACGCTCGCGCTGCCGGTACGGCCGGTGGTGTCCTTGGCGGTCAACGTGGCCGTGTAGGTGCCGTTCTTCTGGTACTTGTGCGTGGGGTCGGCCGCCGTCGAGGTCGCTCCGTCGCCGAAGTCCCAGCTGTAGGTGAGCGCGTCGCCGTCCTGGTCGGTGGTGCCGGCCGAGGAGAAGGCCACCTTCAGCGGGGCCTGGCCGGAGGTGCGGTCCGCCGCGGCCTGGGCGACCGGGGAGTGGCCGTCGGTGGCGTTCTCGATGCGGTAGAGGCCCGAGTTGTCGTCGCCGCCGAACCAGGAGGTGCCGTAGTCCAGCACGTAGAGGGCGCCGTCGGGGCCGAAGGCCATGTCCATCACCTGGGTGCCGCTCCAGGGGACGTCGTTGATCGACTGGACCTTGCCGTCGGCGTCGCTCTTGATCCGCTTGATCCAGCGGCGGCCGAACTCACCGGCGAAGAAGTCGCCGTCGTAGGCCTCGGGGAACTTCACGGGCGAGTCGAGCGCGGGGTCGTAGTGGTAGACCGGGCCGCCCATCGGGGACTCGGAGCCGTCGCCGAACTCCGGCACGGACGGGCCGTTGTACGGGATCCAGGCCGGCTGTGCCGGGGGCAGGTCGGTGAGACCGGTGTTGTGCGGCGAGTCGTTCTTCGGTGCGGAGCAGTCGAACGTGGCGCCGGAGGTCTTCGTGGCGAAGTCGTAGTCGACGTAGGCGTCGTTGGCGCCGGTGCAGTACGGCCAGCCGAAGTTGCCGGGCTTGGTGACGCGGGCGAACTCGACCTGGCCGGCCGGGCCGCGGTCGGGGTCGGCGGCGCCGGCGTCGGGGCCGTAGTCGCCGACGTAGAGGATGCCGGTCTTCTTGTCGACGCTGAACCGGAAGGGGTTGCGGAAGCCCATGGCGTAGATCTCGGGCCGCGTCTTGTCCGTGCCGGGCGGGAAGAGGTTGCCGTCGGGGATGGAGTAGGAGCCGTCGGAGTTGACCTTGATGCGCAGGATCTTGCCGCGCAGGTCGTTGGTGTTGCCTGCGGTGCGCTGGGCGTCGAAGCCTGGGTTGCGGTCGGCGCGCTCGTCGAGGGGGCTGTAGCCGTCGGACTGGAAGGGGTTGGAGTCGTCGCCGGTCGACAGGTACAGGTTGCCGTCGGCGTCGAAGTCGATGTCACCGCCGACGTGGCAGCACAGGCCGCGTGTGGTGGACACGTCGAGGATCTTCTTCTCGCTGGCCTTGTCGAGGGTGCCGTCGGTGTTCAGCACGAAGCGGGAGAGCCGGTTGACTCCGTCGAAGGGCGCGAAGTCGGCGGCGGTGCCGGTCTCCGGGGCGTCGCCAGCGGGGGTGTTCAGCGGTGGGGCGTAGTAGAGGTAGACGAAGCGGTTCTGGGCGAAGTCCGGGTCGACTCCGACGCCTTGGAGGCCCTCCTCGTCGTGGGAGTAGACGTCGAGCTTGCCGGCGATGTGGGTGTTGCCCGCTGCGTCCGTGAGACGCAGTTCGCCGTCGCGAGAGGTGTGCAGGACCGAGCGGTCGGGGAGGACGGCGAGCGACATGGGCTCGCCGACCTCCGCCTCGCCCTTGGCGAGGGTGACCTGCTGGAAGTCCTCCGTCGCCGCTGCGGTGTCCCGGCCGGTGACGGCTGCGCCGGCCTGGGGGGTGGTCAGGGTGAGGGTGGCTCCCGCGAGCAGTGCGCCGCCGAGCAGGGCGAGCGACTTGCGCAGGCGTGTTCTGCGGGTTCCGTTGCGGGTGGTGCGGTCGTTCCCGTGCACGAATGGCCTCCAGAGTGGGGCTGGTTGTACGGGGTGGGTGCGTACGCCGGGATGCGCCGTCATCCCGGAGCCGTGGTGAGCCGACGCGTGCGGTCAGCTGGAGAAGGCCGCGTCGAACGATGCCGACGGCGGCTCGAAGTCGTAGGTCCGCAGGCGGGCCAGGGCCTCGGGTGCGCCCTGGAGCCGGTCCATGCCGGCGTCCTCCCACTCCACGGAGACCGGGCCCCGGTAGTCGATGGAGCGGAGCATGCGGAAGACGTCCTCCCAGGGGACGTCGCCGTGTCCGGCGGAGACGAAGTCCCAGCCGCGGCGGGGGTCGCCCCAGGGCAGGTGGGAGCCGAGGCGGCCGTTGCGGCCGTCGAGGCGCTTGCGGGCTTCCTTGCAGTCCACGTGGTAGATCCGGTCGCGGAAGTCCCACAGGAAGCCGACCGGGTCGAGGTCCTGCCACACGAAGTGGGAGGGGTCGAAGTTCAGGCCGAAGGCCGGGCGGTGGCCCACGGCTTCGAGGGCGCGGTGGGTCGTCCAGTAGTCGTAGGCGATCTCGCTGGGGTGGACCTCGTGGGCGAACCGTACGCCCTCGGCGTCGAAGACGTCGAGGATCGGGTTCCAGCGCTCGGCGAAGTCCGTGTAGCCGCGCTCGATCATCGACTCGGGGGCGGGCGGGAACATCGCGACCAGGTGCCAGATCGCGGAGCCGGTGAAGCCGATGACGGTGTCGACGCCGAAGGCGGCCGCGGCGCGCGCGGTGTCCTTCATGCGCGCGGCCGCACGCTGCCGCACCCCCTCGGCGTCGCCGTCGGCCCACACCTCGCCCGGCAGGATCGCCCGGTGCCGCTCGTCGATGATGGCGTCGCAGACGGCCTGGCCGACGAGGTGGTTGGAGATCGCCCAGCACTTCAGGCCGTACTTGTCGAGGAGTTGGTGGCGCGACGGGACGTATCCTGGGTCGGCGAGGGCCTTGTCGACCTCGAAGTGGTCGCCCCAGCAGGCGAGTTCGAGGCCGTCGTAGCCGAAGTCCCGGGCGAGGCGGCAGACCTCCTCCAGGGACAGATCGGCCCACTGGCCGGTGAAGAGGGTGAACGGGCGCGGCATGTGACGGGCCTCCTCAGTCCGCGACGGGCGTGTAGACGGAGTTCTTCTCGGCGCTCTCCTCCACCGCGGCCAGGACGCGCTGCACCTGGAGGCCGTCGGCGAAGGAGGGCTCGGGCCGGTGGCCCTCGGCGATGGCGTGCACGAGGTCGCGGGCCTGGTGGACGAAGGTGTGCTCGTAGCCGAGTCCGTGGCCCGGCGGCCACCAGGCGTCCAGGTAGGGGTGGTCGGGTTCGGTGACGAGGATGCGGCGGAAGCCGGCCTCGGTGCCGGGATCGGTGGCGTCGTGGAACCAGAGCTCGTTGAGACGCTCCAGGTCGAACGTCAACGAGCCGCGTTCGCCGTTGAGTTCGAGGCGCAGTGCGTTCTTGCGGCCGGTGGCGTAGCGGGTCGCCTCGAAGGAGGCCAGGGCTCCGGAGGCGAACCGGCCGGTGAACAGGGCCGCGTCGTCCACGGTGACCGTGCCGGTGCCCTGGGCGGACACCGCGCTCAGGCCGCTGGTGGGGCCGCCGGGCAGCGGGCGCTCCCGTACGAAGGTCTCGGTCAGGGCGGACACCCCGGCGAGCCGCTCGCCCGCCAGGTACTGGGCGAGGTCCACGATGTGGGCGCCGAGATCGCCGAGCGAGCCGGAGCCGGCCAGTTCCCTGCGCAGCCGCCAGGTCAGCGGGAAGTCCGGGTCGACGAGCCAGTCCTGCAGATAGGTCACCCGGACGTGGCGCAGCGTGCCGAGCCGGCCGTCGGCGACCATGCGCCGGGCGAGCGCCGTGGCGGGCACCCGGCGGTAGTTGAAACCGACCATCGCCACCTGGCCGCGTCCGTTGGCCTCCGCTGCCGCCCGCGCCATCGTCTCGGCCTCTTCGACGGTGTTCGCGAGGGGCTTCTCGCACAGGACGTGCTTGCCGGCCGCCAGCGCGGCGAGAGCGATCTCGGCGTGGCTGTCGCCGGGGGTGCAGATGTCGACCAGGTCGACGTCGTCCCGGGCGATCAGCGCGCGCCAGTCGGTCTCGACGGCCGCCCAGCCGTGCCGGCCGGCCGCCGCGCGTACGGCGGTGGCGTCACGGCCGCAGAGCACGGCCAGGACCGGCTGCCGGGGCAGGTCGAAGACGCGGCCCGCGGTGCGCCAGCCCTGCGAGTGGGCGGCGCCCATGAACGCGTATCCGATCATGCCGACGCGCAGCGAGGGTTTCCCCGCCGCCGGCTCCGCTGACTGCTGCGGCTGTTGCATGCGCTCGTCCTCCTCTTCGTCGTGGCGCGGTGGGGGGTGCGGGCGGGCTGCCTCACCGGAAGCCGGTGGGCATGTACTGGTCGACGTTGTCCTTGTCCACGACGGCCGAGTAGAGCGTGATCGAGGCGGGGATCTCGTACTCGGCGAGGCCGCCGACGCCCTTGCCCTGACCGAGGGCGCGGGCGAGGTCGACGGCGGAGGCGGCCATGGTCGGCGGGTAGAGGACGGTGGCCTTCAGCACGCCGTTGTCCTGCTTGATGGCCTGGAAGGCGGAGAGCGCGCCGGCTCCGCCGACCATCAGGAAGTCGTCCCGCCCGGCCTGCTCGATGGCGCGCAACGCGCCCACGCCCTGGTCGTCGTCGTGGTTCCACAGGGCGTCGAACTTGGACTGGGCCTGCAGGAGTTGCGCCATCTTGGCCTGTCCCGACTCGACCGTGAACTCGGCCGCCTGGCGAGCCACCTTCTTGATGTTGGGGTAGTTCTTCAGGGCGTCGTCGAAGCCCTGGGTGCGCTGCTTGGTCAGCTCCAGGTTGTCCAGGCCGGCCAGCTCGACGACACGGGCGTTCGGCCGGCCCTTGAGCTTCTCGCCGATGTAGTGGCCGGCGTTCAGGCCCATGCCGTAGTTGTCGCCGCCGATCCAGCAGCGGTACGCCTGCGCCGAGTTGAAGATGCGGTCGAGGTTGACGACGGGGATTCCGGCGCGCATCGCCTTCAGGCCGACCTGGGTGAGGGCCTTGCCGTCGGCGGGCAGGACGACCAGGACGTCGACCTTCTTGTTGATCAGGGTCTCGATCTGGCCGATCTGCTGGGCGGTGTCGTTGGAGCCCTCGGTGATCTCCAGGGTGACGTCGGAGTACTTCTTCGCCCGGCTCTCGGCGTTGTCGTTGATGGCGTTGAGCCAGCCGTGGTCGGCCTGGGGTCCGGCGAAGCCGATGGTGACGTGCTTGCCGGGCTTGTCGTCGGCGGCCGGCCGGGAGTCGGCGGCGGGGCTCTCGTCCTTGGTGTCGTTGCTGGTGCAAGCCGTCAGGAAGGCGCCGGCGGACACCGCGGCGGTCCCGAAGAGGAGTCCCCTGCGACTGGTGAGGCCGTTCGTGCGGCTCGTGTGCTCTGGCATGGTGTGACCCTTCCTCAGGCGGTTCTGGCGGTACGGCGCTGGACCAGGACGGCGGCGACGATGATCGCGCCCTTGGCGATCTGCTGGACGTCGCTCTGCAGGTTGTTCAGGGCGAAGATGTTGGTGATCGTGGTGAAGATCAGGACGCCGAGCACGGAGCCGGTGATGGTGCCGCGACCCCCGCTGAGCAGGGTGCCGCCGATGATCGCGGCGGCGATGGCGTCGAGTTCGTAGAGGTTGCCGTTGGTGTTCTGGCCGGAGCCGGACAGCACGATCAGCAGGAAGGCGGCGATGCCGCAGCACAGCCCGGACAGCAGGTAGAGGTAGAGCCGCTGGCGGCGGACGTCGATGCCGGCGAGCCGGGCGGCCTCGGCGTTGCCGCCGACGGCGACCGTGCGGCGGCCGAAGGTGGTGCGGTTGAGCAGCAGCCAGCCGACGAAGGTCACGATCGCGAAGACCAGGACGAGCGGCGGGATGCCCAGCACGTAGGAGTCGCGCTCACCGAGGTTGAGGACGCCGTCGACGGTGACGACCTGGGTGCGCCCGTCGGTGATCTGCAGCGCGAGGCCGCGCGCCGAGGCGAGCATGGCGAGGGTGGCGATGAACGGGACCATCCCGCCGTAGGCGACGAGCAGCCCGTTGACCAGGCCGCAGCCGAGGCCGACGACCATCGCGGTGAAGAGGATGCCCGTGAAGCCGTACTCCTGTGTGGCGACGGTGGTCGCCCACACGGAGGCGAGGGCGACGATCGCGCCGACGGACAGGTCGATGCCGCCGGAGGTGATGACGAAGGTCATGCCGACGGTGACCACGCCGATCACCGAGGCCTGGGTGAGGACGAGTTGGAGGTTGCGGGTGTCCAGGAACTCGTCGGGCTTGGTGACGCCGCCGATGACGACGAGTACGGCGAGCACGCCGAGCAGTGACAGGGTGCGGACGTCGGCGCGGACCGACAGGCCGCGCCAGGACGGGAGTCGGCCGCCCGCCGCCGTCTTGTCGGCGGTGTCCCGGGGCGGGGAGACGGGCTGCGTCATGACGCCTGGCTTCCTTCCATGACGAGGTCGAGGACTCGGTGTTCGTCGAGCTCCCGGGCGGGTGCCGTGTGCACGACCCGGCCCTCACGGAGCACCAGGACGCGGTCGGCGAGGCCGAGGACCTCGGGCACCTCGCTGGAGACGAGGAGCACGGCGAGGCCTTCGTCGGCCAGCCTGCGCACGACCGCGTACAGTTCGGCCCGGGCGCCGACGTCGACGCCCCGGGTGGGCTCGTCCAGCAGCAGCACGCGGCAGCCGCGCAGCAGCCAGCGGGCGAGGACGGCCTTCTGCTGGTTGCCGCCGGACAGGGTGCGTACGGGCACCTCGGGGTTGTCCGGCCGCAGCGACAGCTCGCGCACAGCGGCCCGGGCGGCGCCCCGCTCCGCGCCCCGGTCGATCCAGCCGGCCCGGGAGAAGCGGGACAGGGTGGAGACCGACACGTTCCGGGTGACGGACTCCAGCATCAGCAGGGCCTGCGCCTTGCGCTCCTCGGGGGCGAGCCCGAGCCCGGCACGCACCGCCGCGCGCACGCTGCCGAGCTTCAACGCCCGCCCGTCGACGACGACTTCGCCCGCCGTCGGCCGCCGCGCCCCGTAGACCGTCTCCAGGATCTCGGACCTCCCGGAGCCGACCAGCCCGGCGAGGCCGACGATCTCCCCGGGCCGTACGTCGAGGTCGAGCGGCGCGAACTCGCCGTCGCGGGCCAGCCCGCGGACCTGGAGCACGGGGTCGCCCTCGGGGGGCGCCGGGGGCCGTTCGGGGAAGAGGTACTCGACGTTGCGGCCGGTCATCAGGGCGACGACGTCACGGGTCGGGGTGGTCTTGGCGGGCAGTCCCCCCGCGACCGCCCGGCCGTCCTTGAGCACGGTCACCCGGTCGCCGATGCGCCGGATCTCCTCCAGGCGGTGGGAGATGTAAATGACGGCGACGCCCTCGGCCGTGAGGTCGTCGACGATGCGGAAGAGGTTGTCCACCTCGTCGGGGTCGAGGGCGGCGGACGGCTCGTCCATCACGATGAGACGGACGTCGTGGGAGAGGGCTCGGGCCATGGAGACGATCTGCTGCTGGGCCGCCGACAACTCCCCGACCGGGCGGACCGGGTCGATCTCCGGATGCCCGAGCCGCCTGAGCAGCAGGGCGGTAGAGGTACGGGCCGCCTTCCCGCGTACGACGAAACCGGCGGCCGTCGGCTCGTGGCCGAGGTGGACGTTCTCGGCCACCGACAGGTGCTCCACCAGGTCGAGTTCCTGGTAGATGGTGGCGATGCCGAGGCGCATGGCGGCGATGGGCGAGCGCAGGGTGACGGGCTCGCCGCGCCAGCGGATGGTGCCGCCGTCCGGCTCGTGGGCGCCGGCCAGGACCTTGATGAGGGTGGACTTCCCGGCGCCGTTCTGGCCGAGCAGGCAGTGCACTTCACCGGCCTGGACGTCGAGGTCGACGCCGTCCAGGGCGCGGACGCCGGGGAACGACTTGGTGATGCCGGACATGCTGAGCAGTGGTGGTTCTGGTGCCATTGGTTTCCCCTCGGCGGGCGTGCGGGCCGGTGTCAGGGCGTGCGGGACCGATGGCCGGGCGCGGGGCCGGTCACGGGCGTGCTTCAGGCAGGTGTGTTCGCGCCGGGTCGCCGGGTCGGCGCGGGATGACGGGTTCGCGTGGCTACACGAGTCAGTGGACGCGGTGAGGACTGCTCGGACGGGTGGGCGGTGGTCGCTTACGCGGGTGAGAAGAGGTGGTCGCTGATCAGCCGGGCCGCGCCGATCACACCGGCGCTCGCGCCCAACTCCCCAAGGACGATGGGCAGGTTGCCGGTCGCCAGGGGCAGCGACTGGCGGTAGACCTGGGTGCGGATCGCGGCGAGCAGGGTGTGGCCGAGGCCGGTCACCCCACCGCCGATCACCACCAGGCCGGGGTTGAAGAAGGAGACGAGTCCGGCGATGACCTGGCCGACCCGGGTGCCGCCCTCGCGGATCAGGTCGAGCGCGGTGGCGTCGCCCGCCGCGGCCGCGGCGGCGACGTCGACGGCGGTGAGCGTGCCGCTCGCCGCCAGCCGGGCCGCGAGTTCGGCGGACAGGCCCTGTTGGGCTGCCTGCACCGCGTCGCGGGCCAGGGCGGCGCCGCTGAAGTGGGCTTCCAGGCAGCCCCGGTTGCCGCAGGCGCAGGGGCGGCCGTCGGGCACGGCCTGGATGTGGCCGATGTCGCCCGCGCTGCCGGTGGTGCCGCGGTGGACGGCGCCGCCGGCGACGATGCCGCAGCCGATGCCGGTGCCGATCTTGACGCAGAGGAAGTCGGCGACGGTGCGGGCGACGCCGGCGTGCTGTTCCCCCATGGCCATGAGGTTCACGTCGTTGTCGACCATCACCGGGCAGCCGAGTTCCTGACTGAGCGCCTCTCGCACGGGGAAGCCGTCCCAGCCCGGCATGATCGGCGGGGCGACCGGGACGCCCTCGGGAAAACGGACGGGTCCGGGAACGCCGATGCCGGCGCCGTCGAAGCTTTCGGCGAGCCCCGTGGCCTTCAGCTTTCCGGCCATGTCGAGGACTTGCTCGAAGACCGCGACGGGGCCCTCTCGGACGTCCATCGGCTGGTTGAGGTGGCCGAGGATCTCCAGCTCGGCGTTGGTGACGGCGACGTCGACCGAGGTCGCGCCGATGTCGACACCCAGGAACCGCAGGTCCGGGTTGAGCCGGACGTTGTGGGAGCGGCGGCCGCCGCGCGAGGCGGCGAGTCCGTCGGCCACCACGAGTCCGGTCTCCAGCAGCCGGTCCACCTCCACGGCCAGCTTCGACCGGGACAGGTCGACCTGGTCGCCCAGCTGGGCACGGGAGTTGGGGCCGCCGTCACGCAGCAGCTTGAGCAGGCGGGCCTGGTGCGCGTTCGCCGGTCGTGCCGTCATGCGTCTCACGAGCCCCTCCCCGCCAGTTATCGGCCACCAGTGGCTGGCTTTCGTAGGGAACGTAGCAGTGGCTGCCGAACCTGGGAAGAAGTCGTGCGCGAATTCCCGCGAACTTTCTCCACTCTCAGGACAAAGAAGGGGCTGACCGCGTCCGAGGAGGCCGTTGGGCAGGCCCTCGGCCGCTGCCCGGGCGCGATCGCGAGATCGTCCGCCCAGGCGTCCGGGCGCCCCGGCCGCGCCCACGGGACACTTGAGGGAAGCGACCGACGAGCAGGGCCGGGAGGCGAGGGCGGTGATCGCCGTCAATCCGACGGACAGCGCCTCGCTGCTCGCTGCCTTCGGCGCGCTGGGCGTCCTGGCGGTGATCTTCGCCGAGTCGGGTCTGCTGGTCGTCGGTTTCTTCCTGCCGGGCGACACGCTGCTGTTCCCGGCCGGTGTGCTGTGCGCGGCGAACGGCGATCAGGCGCCGCGGCTGCAGCTGTGGCAGGTGCTGCTGTGCGCGGCCGTGGGCGCCGTGGCGGGCGCCCAGGTGGGCTATCTGCTCGGGCGGCACGGCGGCCGGCCCCTGCTGTCCCGCTCCTCCAACCGGCGGGTGAAGGAGGGTACGGCGCGGGCGGAGCGGCTCCTGGCCCGCTACGGCTACGGCAAGGCGCTCGTGATCGGCCGCTTCATCCCGATGGTGCGGACCGTCCTGCACCCGGCGGCCGGCGCGCTCGGCGTGCCCGCGCGGCCGTTCACCGCGTGGCAGACCGTCGGCGGTCTGCTCTGGTCCCAGACTCTCGTGCTCGCCGGATACCTCCTCGGTTCGTCGGTCTCGCACGTCGACGACTATCTGCTGCCTCTGGTCGCGGTGATCGTCGTACTCTCACTGCTGCCCCTGCTGGCGGAGGCCCGCCGTACGCGGCGCGAGCGGCGGGACCACACCCGGGCGAACGGGAGCTGACCGTCAGCCGAGCCCCCACGCACGCCCCAGCCGGCAGGCGGCGCACAGGTGGACGTCCAGGATGCACGGGGCGGGGGTCCCGCACCCCGTCGCCCGGTCCACGGGCCGGCCGTGGCCGGCCCATCCCGGTGATGCCATAGGTCTCGACCACGGCCTGCCCGGACGGGTTCCGGTCCTGGTGCGGGTATCCGGCCACGGTGTCGGAGACGTCCGCGCCCTGGTCGCCCCAACGGGTCGGCGAGGGCCGGCCGGAGCTGACGCATTCCTTATTTGCCAGATGCCCTATTTGTCCGATTACCCTGGGCCGCTGTTTCCCGGATCCCGCGTCGGCGGGCCCGGGAAGCCGGACAGGGAAGCAGAGGCGAGGAGGCACGGAAGGCATGCGCAGCGCACGGACGACGACCGCCCTCGCGATGCCCTTCGGCCGGGCCGACTGCGCCGACGCCGCACGGGCGACCGTCGCGGCCGGGCTGACCTGGCAGACCTGCGTGACCCTGCTGCACACGCCCCACCCCTACGTGGGCGCCGTCGCGGCGCTGCTGATCGTCGAGGCGACTGTGGTGCGCACGGTGGCCGCGGCGGCCCGGTACGCCGCCGGATGCCTGCTCGGCGTGGCCGTCGCCGTGCCCGCCGCCCTGTACGCAGAACCCGGCATGCTGGGCCTCGGACTCGTCGTCTTCGTCTCCGTCCCGCTGGCCCGGCGCGAGTTCCTCGGCCATCACGGACTGCATCTGCCGACGACGGCCCTGATCACCTTCGCCCTGGTCCGCGGCCGTCATCCCGCCGAGCTGGCCTCCCACCTGGCGGAGATCACGCTGGGCCTCGCCTTCGGTCTCGCGTGCAGCGCGCTGCTCTTCCCGGCCGTGCGGGTACGGTCCGCGGAACACGCGCTGGAGAGGCTGCGCACCCTGCTCGCCCACCGACTCGACGGTCTCGCGGACGCCGTCGCCCGGCGCGAGCGCCCCCGGAAGGTGCTCGGCGCCACCTGGGAGCACGAACTCGACTCCGCGCTGACACAGGCACGCAGCGCCGTGGACGAAGCGCACGAGAGCGTGCGGTGGAACGTACGGCCGAAGGCACGGCGCCGCCGCTGGCACCTGGACCACCGTGTGCTGCACACCCTGGCCGACGTGGAGCGGCAGGTGTGCGCCGCCGGACGGCTGCTGGACGCGCGGCCGCCGGCGAACCGGGGCGGCGCACGGTCCGGGGACGCTCCCGCTTCCGACGGCTTCGCCCAGCCCTACGCACGGCTGCTGCGCACGACCGCCCTGTGCGTCTACGACTGCCGGGGCGGCCGGCCGCACCCCGCGCTGCCCGCCGCACGGCACGCCCTCGCCCGGCTCGGCGGCCCCGGCTGCGATCCCCCGGCCCCGTGCCCCGAGGACCGCCCCCTGCTCCAGCACCTGGAAACGGCCCTGTCCTGCCTGACGACGTCCGCACCCACCCCGGCCCCGCCGCCCGCCCGGCGCCCCCGGGCCCTCGGCCGGCGACACCCCGCACAGCGACGATGACCTCTCACCCCGCTCAGCACACCGAACCCGCCACCCAGGACCACACGTCTCCCGCCGCCACCGGCCGCACCCCGCCCGCCCGGCGGCGTCTGCCCGGATCCCGTCTGCTCCTGGCCCCGGCCCCCGTCCTCCTCATGCTGGTCGTCGCCCTCACCGACGTGCTCATGCCCGACTGGCTGCACGTCTCGCCGGTGATGGCCGGTGTGCCGGTCCTGGCGGCCGCCCTGCTCCCCCTGTGGGCGACGGCGGCCCTCGCCTGCGCGGCACTCGCCGCGACCGCGCTGCTCCAGACGGCGGCGGGCCAGAGCGGCCGCCCGGACTCGGGCGTCGTCCTGGGCAGCCTGGCGGTGGTCGGGCTCGCCTCGCTCGCCGCCTGCGCGCTGCGACAACGGCGGGAACGGCAGCTGCGCCGGATCCGCTCGGTGGCGGAGACCGCCCAGCGCGCCCTGATGCACCCGCTCCCGGACCGGATCCACCCGCTGGCCCTGTGCGGTGTGTATCTGCCGGCCGAGACGGAGGCACGGATCGGCGGCGACTTCTACGAGGCGCTGCGGACCCCGTACGGCACCCGGCTCCTCATCGGCGACGTGCGCGGCAAGGGGCTGCCGGCCGTCGGGGCCTCCGCGACCCTGCTCGGCGCGTTCCGGGAACTGGCCCACCGTGAGGCCTCCCTGACGACGGTGGCCGAACAGCTGGACGAGCGCGCCCGGCGGCAGATCGCGGCGCTGGACGGCACGCCGGACGGCCGGGGCGCGGGGGCGCTGTTCACGGAGCGGTTCGCCACCGCCCTGCTGGTGGAGTTCCCGCCTGGCGAGGAGGTGGCCCGCATCGTCCACTGCGGCCATCCCGAGCCGCTCGTCGTCCGCGCGGGCGAGGTCCACGCCCACCCGCCCGACCGGCCCGGGGCGCCCCTGGGGCTCGGCGACCTGCTGGACGCGGAGGCGATCACCCAGACGGTGCCGTTCGCACCGGGCGACCGGCTCCTGCTCTACACGGACGGCTTCATCGAGGCCCGCGACCGGCGCGGCCGGTTCTACGACCTCGTCGCCCACGCCCGCGCGCACGCCGACCGCCCGCTGCCGGCCATGGTCTCGGCCCTGCGCCAGGCCCTTGTGCACCACGTCCGCGGCGACCTCGGCGACGACGCGGCACTGGTGGCACTGGAGCGCCTGCCCTGAGCGCGCCGTGCCGCCTCGACATCGCACGGCCACCCTGAGCCCGGGGCGTGCCCGATCCCGGAGAGACAGACGCCGCCGCACGCGGTGCATCCGTCCTGCGGCGCCCCCCGGACCCGCCCGACGACACCCGCCGGGACGCCCGTCGTCCTTCTCGTCCCCCGCCCGGCCCAATGCCGGTCCGCCGGAAGGGCGAGGAGCCGTGAGCGGTGTGACCGTGGTGGAAGAGATGGCCGGGTGCACCTGTGGCAAGGAGGCGGGATGGCCGGGACCGGCGGCACCAGTGGCGTGGCGTGTACGGCCGTGGCGGGCGACGAGACGTCGGACGGCGGTCCGGACGACGCCTTCGCCCGGCTGAGCGGCGTCGCCGACGCCGTGCTCTACGAGGGCTACCTCCTCTACCCCTACCGCCGCTCCTCCCCCAAGAACCGTGTGCGCTGGCAGTTCGGGGTGCTGCTCCCGCGGGACTGGGTGGAGGCGGACGGTCCGGTCGCCGTGGGCATCTCCGGCTCCGCCGACTCCTGGTACCAGCAGACCGAGTGCCTGCTGCGCGTGCGGCGGCCCGAGGCGGTCGTACGCGTGCGGCTGCGGTACCTGCAGATGCAGCACAAGCAGGTTCAGGCGGCCGGTGCCGACGGCCGGTACAGCCCCGTCGAGTCGCTGCGGACGGACGACGGCACGACCCACCTCACCTTCGACGAGGCCGTGCCGCACGAGATCGCTCTGGAGTGGCCGCTGGAGGACCTGTTGCGCGGCGAGTGCACCGCGGAGGCCGGGGCCCCGCCCGGTGAGGAGACCGAGCCGCTGCCCGGGGACGCCGGGCGGGTGGTGCGGCGCCGCGAGGAGGTGCGGGCGCGCACGACGGTCGTGGCCGAGCGGCTCACCGAGGACGTGTGCCGGCTGCGCGTGCGCACCGAGCACACCGGGCGTGCGGCCGATGCCCGCGCCGCCCGCCAGGACGCGCTGCGCCAGGCCCTGCTCGCCGCGCACACCCTGCTCGGCGGCGACGGCGCGGAGTTCGTCTCGCTGATCGATCCGCCCGCCGGGCTGCGGCAGCAGGTGCGCGACTGCCGTAACGCGTTCACCTTCCCCGTCCTGGGCGGCGCGCCCGAGGAGACGGGACCGGCCGGGCCGGCCGTGCTGTCCGCCCCGATCATCCTGCCGGACCGTCCGCAGGTGGCGCCGGAGAGCCCGGGCGATCTGCACGACGCGGCGGAGATCGACGAGATCCTGACGCTGCGCACGATGCTCCTGACGGACGAGGAGAAGGCCGAGGCCCGGGCCACCGACGCGCGTGCCGCGCAGATCCTCGACCGTGTCGACAGCATGCCCCGGGAGGTCTTCGCCCGGCTGCACGGCGCCATCCGCTCGCTGACCCCCGTCGAGTCCCCCGCCGCCGAACGGCCCGCCTGGTGGCAGGAGGGCGCCGACGACGGGCTGTCGCCGACCACCGACACGGTGCTCGTGGACGGTGTCCGCGTCGGCGGCGGCAGCCGGGTGCGGCTGCGGCCGCGCGGCCGGGGCGCCGACGCCCAGGACATGTTCCTGGCCGGCCGGACCGCACGGGTCTCGGCGGTCTTCCACGACGTGGACGGCAGCGTCCACCTCGCGGTGACCGTCGACGACGATCCCGCGGCCGAACTGCACGGCTGGTACGGCCGCTTCCACTACTTCCGGCCCGACGAGCTGGAACCGCTCGTCCACGCCGACGCGCCGGGTCCCGCGGACCCGGACCACCCACCCCGGCCGCGGTCCCAGCGGCCCCGATGTCCGGCCGAGGGGCCGGAGGAGGGACGGCTCGATGGACGCCCCTGACACGTCGGCGCAGGCCGACTTCCGACTCCGCGACCGACTGCAGCAAAGGCCGACCACATGACCACCCAGAGCGGTACCACAGAAGTGAGCGGCGAGCCCGGCAGGGCCGAGGCGCGCGAGGGAATCGACGAGATCCACATCCTCTGGATCTCCGAGGGGATGAGCTGCGACGGCGACACCGTCTCCCTGACGGCCGCCGACCAGCCCTCCATCGAGGACGTCGTGCTGGGCCTCATCCCCGGCCTGCCGAAGGTCAACCTGGTCAACAAGGTGCTCTCGCCGAGCCTGGGCGGCGAGGACTTCCTCGCCCCGTACCGGGCGGCGGCCCGCGGTGAGCTGGGCCCGTTCATCCTCGTGATCGAGGGCTCGATCCCGAACCAGAACATCATCGACGGCGACGGCTACTGGACGTCCTTCGGCAACGACCCGGAGACCGGCCAGCCGCAGACGCTGAACTGGTGGATCGACCAGCTCGCCCCGAGGGCCTGGGCGGTGGTCGCGGCCGGCACCTGCGCGACCTACGGCGGCATCCACGCCATGGCCGGCAACCCCACCGGCTGCATGGGTCTCGCGGACTACCTGGGCTGGGACTACAAGTCGCAGGCCGGACTCCCGGTCGTCAACGTGCCCGGCTGCCCCATCCAGCCCGAGAACTTCATGGAGACCCTGATCTGGGTGCTCCAGCACGCGGCCGGCGCCGCTCCCCCACCCCCGCTGGACCACATGCTGCGTCCGCAGTGGCTGTTCGGGAAGACCGTGCACGAGGGCTGCGACCGAGGCTCGTACTACGAGCAGGCCGACTTCGGCCTCGACTACAACTCGCCCAAGTGCCTGGTGAAGACGGGCTGCTGGGGCCCAGTGGTCAACTGCAACGTGCCCAAGCGGGGCTGGATGGCCGGCATCGGCGGCTGCCCGAACGTCGGCGGCATCTGCATCGGATGCACGATGCCCGGCTTCCCC
The DNA here is from genome assembly GCF_056434305.1 of Streptomyces sp. NPDC044061. NCBI lineage: Bacteria > Bacillati > Actinomycetota > Actinomycetes > Kitasatosporales > Streptomycetaceae > Streptomyces > Streptomyces sp. NPDC044061. The sequence continues at coordinate 205,859 of NZ_JBWKFL010000017.1, forward strand.
GACGCGTTCATGCCGTTCATGGACGAGCCCCCCGGCGGAACGCTGTCCTCCCTGGTCATCAAGCCCTACGGCGCCGTCATCCGGAGGCTGCGCGGCCTGACCAACGACATGGTGAACCACGAGCCCAAGTGGCGCCACAACAAGAGCAAGCTCACCACCGGTTTCGACCCGCGCTGGCGTCCGTGACGCCGCCGCCCGTGCCGCATCCCCCCACCGAACCGCCTTACCCGAGCAGCAAGGGGCAGTACCGCAGATGACGACCACCGAGTCCCGGTCCACAGGACGCAAACCCGAGCAGATCGTGGACATGTCCTGGGATCCGATCACCCGCATCATCGGCAACCTGGGCATCTACACGAAGATCGACTTCGCCAACCGGGAAGTCGTGGAGTGCCACAGCACCTCGTCGCTGTTCCGCGGCTACTCGGTGTTCATGAAGGGCAAGGACCCGCGCGACGCGGGGTTCATCACCTCGCGCATCTGCGGCATCTGCGGCGACAACCACACCACGTGCTCGAACTACGCCCAGCAGATGGCCTACGGCGTGAAGCCGCCGAAGCTGGCCGAGCACATCACCAACCTCGGCGAAGCGGCCGAGTACATGTTCGACCACACGATCTTCCAGGACAACCTGGTGTTCGTGGACTTCTGCGAGGCGATGGTCAAGGCCACCAACCCCGGTCTCCTGGCCCGCGCCGAGCGCACGGACGCGCCCCGCGGGGACATCCACGGCTACCGGACCATCGCCGACATCATGAAGGCCTTCAACCCCTTCGAGGGCGAGGTCTACAAGGAGGCGCTGAAGGTCAGCCGGGTCACCCGGGAGATGTTCTGCCTGATGGAGGGGCGGCACGTCCACCCCTCCACGCTGTACCCGGGTGGTGTCGGCACGATGCCGCAGCCGAACACCTTCACCGACTACCTCAGCCGGCTGATGCGCGTCATCGACTTCGTGAAGAAGGCGGTGGCGATGAACGACGACGTCTTCGACTTCTTCTACGAGGCCCTGCCCGGCTACGAGGAGGTCGGCAAGCGCCGCATCCTGCTGGGCTGCTGGGGCGCCTGGCAGGACCCGGACGTCGTCGACTACCGCTACGAGAACATGAACCGGTGGGGCAAGGCGATGTACGTCACCCCCGGCATCATCGTGGACGGCAAGCTGGTCACCAACAACCTGATCGACATCAACCTCGGTCTGCGCATCATGCTGGGCAGCTCCTTCTACGAGGACTGGGTCAACGAGGACCCCTTCGTCACCCACGACCCGCTCGGCAACCCCGTCGACATGCGTCACCCGTGGAACCAGACCACCGTGCCGGTGCCGCAGAAGCGTGACTTCAAGGGCAACTACAGCTGGGTGATGAGCCCGCGCTGGTACCACCCGCAGTCCGGCGAGCACCTCGCCCTGGACACGGGCGGCGGCCCCCTCGCCCGGCTGTGGTCGACCGCGCTGAGCGGTCTGGTCGACACGCCGTACGTCAAGGCCACCGGGAACAGCGTGCGCATCTCGCTGCCCAAGGGCGAGTCGCTGCCGGAGACCACGCTGGAGTGGCACATCCCGAAGTGGAGCAACACCATTGAACGGGACCGTGCCCGGCCCTACTTCGTCGCGTACGCGGCCGCCATGGCCCTGCAGTTCGTGGAGGAGGCGATGGGCATGCTCCGCGACGGCGACACCAAGGTCTTCGAGAACTTCGAGGTGCCCGACGAGTCGATCGGCTGCGGCTTCCACGAGGCGGTCCGCGGCGTCCTCTCCCACCACCTGGTGATCCGGGACAGGAAGATCGCCAACTACCACCCGTACCCGCCGACCCCGTGGAACGCCAGCCCGCGTGACATCTACGGCACCCCCGGGCCGTACGAGGACGCCGTGCAGGGCCAGCCGATCTTCGAGGAGAACGGGCCCGACGACTTCAAGGGCGTCGACATCATGCGCACCGTGCGCAGCTTCGACCCCTGTCTGCCGTGCGGGGTGCACATGTACGTCGGCAAGGGCAGGACCCTGTCGACCGTGCACTCGCCCACGTACGGAGCCAACCATGGCTGACACGGCCGTACGGCTTCCGGATCCGGCGGTGGAGGCGCGGCTGGCCCGGCTCGACGAGGTGCTGGCACGGCTGGAGGCCGCGCCGGGGCCGGCCGCCCGCGAGGCGCTGGAGCCGGTGACCCTGCTGACCGAGGTCTACGGCGAGGCGCTCGCCCGGGTGCTGGACCTGGCGGACGACCGGCTGTGCGAGCGCCTGGCCGACGACGAGCTGCTGGGGCATCTGCTGGTGCTGCACGGCATTCACCCCGAGCCCGCCGAGCGCCGGGCCGCCCGCGCGGTCGAGCGGCTGCGGCCCGCCGTCCGCGAGCGCGGCGGCGACCTGGAGTGGGCCGGTGTCGAGGGACAGGTGGCCCGGGTACGGGTGAGCACCGGCGGCGGGTGCGGTTCCGGGTGCGGCGGCGGATCGGCCGGCGTGACCGAGGCCGTCCGCGCGGCGGTGCTGGCCGCCGCGCCGGAGCTGGAGACGGTGGAGCCGGTCGCCGCCGAGCGGCTGGCGGCCCCCGCCTTCGTACCGCTGGCGACGCTGAAGCGCAGGAGTGCGCCGCAGCCGCAGGAGGCACGGTGACCGTGGACGGAGCGCTGGCCCGCGTCATCCGCTCCGCCGCCGTCCGGACCGCGACGGCGGAGGCCGAGGTGTGCGAACTGTGCGCCGCCCCGGTGGCCGGCGAGCACCCCCATCTGTACGACACCCCGGCCGCCGAGGTGCGGTGCGTGTGCGGCCCCTGCTCGGTGCTGTTCGCCGACGACGGGGCGGGCGAGGGACGCTACCGGCTCGTGCCCCGGCGCCGGCTCCGGCTGCCGCCGGTCGACACGGCGGTGCTGGGCGTGCCGGTGGGCCTGGTGTTCTTCGTGCCGCGCTCCGACGGCACGGTCACCGCACAGGGGCCGAGCCCGGCCGGGGCCATGCGCTGGGAGGTGGACGCGGCCGCCTGGCAGCGGCTGACCACCGTGTTTCCGCAGCTCGCCACCATGGCACCCGAGGTGGAGGCGCTGCTGGTCAACACCGTGCGCGGTCTCGAGGAACACTGGATCGTGCCGGTCGACGACTGCTTCCGGATGGTCGCCCTGGTCCGCCGCGAGTGGCGGGGCCTGTCCGGCGGCGACCGGGTCTGGCCGGCCGTGGAACGGTTCTTCGCGGAGCTCACCGAGCGGTCGTGAAGACCTGGAAGGAGAGAGACATGGGCAGCATCCGAGTGGGCCGCCCCCAGGCGAAGCCCGACATGCCCAGGCACGTGCGTGGGCTGCACCAGGGCAACCGGGGCCCGCACAGCCATCAGACCGGATTCCACAAGGACGGCACGTCCGACGCCCGCCGCTCCACCGGGATCCACTGGAAGCGGCACGACGCCCTGCTGGACGCCATGCCGAACATCTCACCGGGATGAGAGGGCAGAAAGTGACCGTTATGCAGCGCTGCCGAACGTCGAGAAAGACGACGTCGGAGACATCGGGACGTCAGGTGCTGCTGGCACAGGCCGCCGTCGTGGGCGGTCTGGTGCTGGCCCTGTTCGTGAAGGAACTGCCCGGTATGGTGCGTGAGTTGCGGATCTACCGGATGACCGGTGGCCTCCGCGCGAACCGCCGCTACCCCTGAGCCGGCCGTGCACGAACTGTCGATCGCGACCGCGATCGTGGAACAGGCCGAGGAGATCGCCCGGGCGGACGGCGCCGACGACGTGTCGGTGGTGACCGTCCGGGTGGGGGAGCTGGCGGGTGTGGTGCCGGACGCGCTGCACTTCGCCTTCGAGGTGGCCCGCGACGGTACGGCTCTCGCCGCGGCCCGGCTCGTCGTCGAGCCGGTGACGGCGCTGGCCTGGTGCGGCGGGTGCGCGCAGGAGTTCGCGGTGGGCATGCCACCGTTCTTCTGGTGCCCGCGCTGCGACCGCCCCTCGCAGGACCTGCGCAGCGGGCGGGAGCTGGAGATCACGGGCGTGGAAGCGGGGGGGGGGGGGGGGGGGGGGGGGGGGGGGGGGAGGACTGGAGTGCTTTATCGGGGCCAGGGGGGGGGGGGGCGAGCGGAGAGGGGCGCAACCACACACCC
>NZ_JBWKFL010000017.1:209956-237294 GCF_056434305.1 Streptomyces sp. NPDC044061
CCGGAGGGAGGGGTGGGGGGGGGGGGGGGGAGGGGGAGGGGGGGCGCGCCGCCTCCCCCCCCCCCCCCCCCCCCCCCCCCCCCCCCCCCCGCCCGGTGTTCCTCAGCAGATGCGGGGCAGCTGCTCGCCCAGCGGGAGGTCCACCACCCGGGTGCCGCCGAGTCCGGTGGCGACGACGACCATGCCCGGATGCTCCTCGACGCACTCGCCGATGAGGGTCGCGCCGGCGCCCTGCGGGTGCGCCCTCATCGCCGCGAGCACCGCGTCGGCCTCCTCCGGGGGTACGAACGCGACGAGCCGGCCCTCGTTGGCGACGTACAGCGGGTCAAGGCCGAGGAAGCCGCACGCGTTCACGACCTCGTCCGGGACCGGGACGGCCCGCTCCCGCAGCCGTACGCCCGTGCCGGAGGCGCGGGCGATCTCGTTCAGGGACGCGCCGATGCCGCCCCGGGTGGGGTCGCGCAGGACGTGGACGTCCTTGGTGACCGCCAGCATGGCCGCCACCAGGCCCGCCAGCGGCGCTGTGTCGGAGGCGATCTCGACGCCGAACTCCAGGCCCTCCCGCACGCTCATGATCGCCACGCCGTGCAGGCCGATCGGGCCGCTGACGATGATCGCGTCACCGGGGCGGGCGCGCTGCGGGCGGATGTCGACGCCGTCGGGGACGAGGCCGACGCCGGCGGTGGTGACGTAGACGCCGTCGCCGTGACCGGACTCGACCACCTTGGTGTCGCCCGTGGCGATGGTGACACCGGCCGCCTCGGCCGCCGCCCCTACGGCACGGGCGATCCGCCCGACGACGGCCAGTTCCACGCCCTCCTCCAGCACGAAGGCGGTGGAGAGGTGAGTAGGCCGGGCGCCGCTCATCGCCAGGTCGTTGACGGTGCCGTTGACCGCGAGGTCGCCCAGGCTGCCGCCGGGGAAGAACAGCGGCCGTACGACGTAGGAGTCGGTGGAGAAGGCCAGCCGGGCGCCGCCCAGGTCGAGGACGGCCGAGTCGGTGAGGGCGGCCAGGGTGGGGTTGCCGTACGCGGGCGCGAAGACCTGCTCCATCAGTTCGGCGGACAGGGCGCCGCCTCCGCCGTGGCCCATGACCACGACCGGCTGGTCGCGCAGGGGTGCGGGGCAGGTCCAGTTCGCGGGGTCGACGGCCGCTTCGGTCACTTCGGTCACTTCGGTCGCTTCGGTCGCTTCGGTGGCGAGGTCAGCCAACGGGGTTCATCTCCTCCTGCGGGACGCGGGATCCCCGCGGTGCCGGGCCGTCGGTCATCCGGCGGTACAGGTAGTAGGCCGCGCAGGCGCCCTCGCTGGAGACCATCGTGGCGCCCAGCGGGGTGCGCGGGGTGCAGGCCGTGCCGAACGCCTCGCACTCGGTCGGTTTGATCAGGCCCTGCAGGACCTCGCCGGCGCGGCACACGGCGGGTTCCTCGGTGCGGATGCCGGTGACGTCGAAGCGGTGCTCGGCGTCGTAGGCGCGGAAGGCGTCGGACAGGCGCCAGCCGCTGGCCGGGATGCGGCCGATGCCTCGCCAGTTGCGGTCGGCGACCTCGAACACCTCCTCGAGCATGCCCAGGGCCGCCGGGTTGCCCTGCTCGCGCACGGCCCGGGGGTAGGCGTTCTCCACCCGGTGCTCCCCGCGCTCCAGCTGGTGCACGGCGCGGCGGATGCCCTCGAGGATGTCCAGCGGCTCGAAGCCGGTCACCACGATCGGCACCCGGTGCCGCTCGGCCAGGTCCGGGTACTCGGCGGTGCCCATGACGCTGCACACGTGCCCGGCGGCGAGGAAGCCCTGCACCCGGCAGGCGGGGGCGGTCATGATGGCCTCGATCGCCGGGGGGACGCGGACGTGGGAGACGAGCAGGCTGAAGTTCTCCAGGCCGAGGCGGCGGGCCTGGTGGACGGCCATGGCGTTGGCGGGTGCGGTCGTCTCGAAGCCGATCGCGAAGAAGACGACCTGGCGGTCCGGGTTCCTGCGGGCGAGGTCGAGGGCGTCGAGCGGTGAGTACACCACCCGTACGTCACCGCCCTCGCCCTTGACCCGGAACAGGTCCCGGTCGGTGCCGGGCACCCGCAGCATGTCGCCGAAGGAGCAGAAGATGACGTCGGGCCGGGCGGCGATGTCCAGCGCCTTGTCGATGACATCGAGGGGCGTGACACACACCGGACAGCCCGGGCCGTGGATCAACTCCACTTCTTCAGGGAGCAGTTGGTCGATGCCGTGCCGGATGATGGAGTGGGTCTGGCCGCCGCACACCTCCATCAGGGCCCAGGGCCGGGTGACCGTCGAGCGGATCTCGTCCAGCAACCGGCGCGCCAGATCCGGGTCGTTGAACTCGTCGATGTACTTCACTGGACCTCACTTCCGCTCTCCTGTCGCGCCGCCTGCTCCCAGGCGTCGCCGAACTCCTCCTCCAGCAGTCCGAGTTGCTCGAACAGCTCCAGGGACGCCCGGGCCGACTCCTCGTCCAGGCGCTGCAGGGCGAAGCCGACGTGGACGATGACGTACTCCCCGACCCGCACATCGGGCAGGTACTCGAGGCACGCCTGTTTGCGCACTCCGCCGAAGTCGATCAGCCCGGTGAGCGGGTCGGCGCCGTCGTCGATGGCCACGACCTTGCCGGGCACTGCCAGACACATGGGTCACTCCGTCTCGTGGTTGGTTGCTGTTCCCGCGACCATGAGCTGGCCGAGCGCCAACCCGCCGTCGTTCGGGGGTACTTCGCGGTGCCGCAGGACCGTGAAGCCGTCCGTGGCCAGCAGCGCGGCGCACTCCTCCTCCAGCAGGCCGTTGGCGAAGACACCTCCGGTGAGGGCCACGGTGGTCAGGCCGGTGGCGGTGCGGGCACGTCGGCACAGTTCGGCGACGGCCCGCGCGACGCTCCGGTGGAACCGGGCCGCGAGCACGGGTGCCGGGGTGCCGTGCCGCCGGTCGCGCAGGAGGGCTTCCAGCACGGGTGCGGGATCGATCTCGTGGCCGGTGGGGAAGCCGAAGGGATACGCCACCTCGTCCGCGTCCCGTGCCCGCGTCGCCGCGGCCTCCAGCTCCATAGCGGCCTGCGCCTCGTAGCCGGCGCGGTGACACACACCCACGAGGGAGGAGACCGCGTCGAAGAGACGCCCCATGCTGGACGTCGGCACGCAGGCCACCTGCCGGTCCAGCTGCCGTCGCAGAACCGTGAGTTCGGTGCCGGTGCACGCGGCGACGCTCGGCAGCTCCCGTTCCCACGGCAGTCCGGCGGCCCACAGCCGGGCGAGTGCCAGCCGGCAGGGGTTGGCCACGCCCGCGTCGCCGCCGGGCAGCGGAGCGGGGGTCAGGTGGGCGAAGCGCCGGTAGCCGGTGTAGTCGGCGAGCAGGACCTCGCCGCCCCACACGGTGCCGTCGTCGCCGTATCCGGTGCCGTCGAAGGCGACGCCGATCACGGGCGTGGTGCCGTCGAGGCCGTGTTCGGCCATCGCGGAGGCGATGTGTGCGTGGTGGTGCTGGACCAACGTCGGTGCGGGCGAGATCAGTTGGGCTGCACGTCGGCGCGCCCGGCCCGTCGAGTGGTAGCGGGGGTGCCGGTCGGCGGCCACCAGGCGGGGGGCGACTCCGGTGAGGCCGGCGAGGTGCCGCTCGGCGCGCTCGGCGGCCTCGAGCGTGGCCAGGTCGCCCATGTCCCCGATGTGCGGGCCGAACCAGGCCTGGTCGCCCTCCCCCAGGCACAGGGCGTTCTTCAGGTCGCCGCCGACCGCGAGCACGGGACGGACCGGGAGCGGCAGCCGCAGCGCGCGGGGGACGTACCCGCGGGAACGCCGGAGCACCTGCTCGGTGCCGTCGGGGCGCACCCGCAGCAAGGAGTCGTCGCAGGGGGAGGCGATCGGCCGGTCGTGGGCGAGCCAGGCGTCGGCGAGCCCGGCCAGCCGGGTCAGGGCCTCGCCGTCGTCGGTGACGATGGGCTCTCCGGAGCGGTTGCCGCTGGTCATGACCAGCACCCGGGGACCCGGGGGATCGCCGGGCAGTCCGAACAGGAGGCTGTGCACGGGGGTGTACGGCAGCATCACGCCGACGTGCGGGCTGCCCGGACACACCTCGTCGGCGAGGCGGATTCCGTCCGGGGGCGTGTGCCGGCGCAGCAGGACGATGGGGCGGCGGGCGCCGGTGAGCGCCGTCCGTTCGGCGCCGGACAGGACCGCGATGCGCTCCGCGGTGCCGGGGTCCGCGCACATCACGGCGAAGGCCTTGCCGCCCCGCTCCTTGCGGCCGCGCAGGGTGGCGACGGCCCGTGCGTCGGTGGCGTCGCAGGCCAGGTGGTAGCCGCCGACGCCCTTCACGGCGACGATACGGCCCGCGGCCAGCAGTGCCCGTGCCGTCGCCAGGGCGTCCGCGTCCCGGGCCGGGCGGACGCCGGTGCCCTCGGCCGGGACCAGGCTCAGCCTCGGGCCGCAGTCGGGGCAGGCGACGGGCTGGGCGTGGAAGCGCCGGTCGGCCGGATCACCGTACTCGCCGGCGCAGGAGGGGCACATCGGGAAGGCGGCCATGGTGGTGGCCGCGCGGTCGTACGGCATCGCGGTGGCGATGGTGAAGCGGGGGCCGCAGTGGGTGCAGGTGATGAAGGGGTGGCGGTGGCGGTGGTCGGCCGGATCGGCCAGCTCGCGCAGGCAGTCCGGGCAGGTCGCGGTGTCGGGCGGGAGCTGGGTCCGCCCCGCGGACTGCTCGGTGCGGCGGATGGTGAAGGGGCCGGTGGCGCCGGTGACGGGCAGGTCCTCGTGACCCACGCCGGTCACGATCGCCAGTGGGGGCGGCTGCTGGGCCAGCCGTTCGCAGAACCGGCCCACTTCGCCCGCCGGGCCCTCGACCTCGATGAGGACGCCGTTCGCCGTGTTGCTCACGAAGCCGGACAGCGCGTGGTCGGCGGCCAGGCGGTGCACGTACGGCCGGAACCCGACCCCCTGCACCGTGCCGCGCACGGTGATCCGGCGGCGGACCGGGCCGGTGACGGGCGCGGTCACGAGACGCCGGCGGACGCGCTGTGGTGGTGTCCGTGGGGATGCGGGGCGAGCGGAGGCCGGTGCGGCGGGGCACCGTGCCGGGCGGCGAGCGCGTGCGCGAGGAGAGTGTCGACGCCGTCGCCGGTGCGGGCGCACGACCGGACGGTCTCCACTCCCGGGTTGACCCGCTGGACGTTCGCCAGGAAGGCGGCCTCGTCGAAGCCGGCCGCCTCCGCCAGGTCGGTCTTGGTGATGACGACCAGATGGGCGGAGCCGAACGCGGTGGGGTACTTCAGCGGCTTGTCCTCGCCCTCGGTCACCGCCATCAGCACGACCCGCAGGGTCTCGCCGAGGTCGTAGGACGCCGGGCAGACGAGGTTGCCGACGTTCTCCACGAAGAGCACGGCGGTGTCCGCCGGCAGCCAGCCCTCCAGGCGCCCGCGTACCTGCCGGGCCTCCAGGTGACAGAGTCCGTCGGTGAGCACCTGCTGCACCGGCGCTCCGGATCGGGCCAGCCGGACGGCGTCGTTCTCGGTCGCCAGGTCGGCGGTGAGCGCGGCGACCGGAACGTTCCGCTCCACGGCTCGGGCCAGGACCCGGCCGAGCAGCTCGGTCTTGCCGCTGCCGGGACTGGAGAGCAGGTTGACCACGGTGACGCCCTGCCGCGTCAGATCGTCGCGCAGGCTCGCGGCCAGGTCGTCGTTCTTCGCCAGGACGGCCTGCTTGACGTCGGACCGGCACATGGGCGCAGCTCCTCGGAGTCGTACGGCGGAGCCCCGGCCGCGTCCTGTGCGGCCCGGGGTCCCACCGATCTTCGACTCAGTCGGCCACGAGGCCGGGCAGCGCAGCCGCGTGCGGGGTCCCGGATTCCATCGAGCGGCCCAACGCCGCTGCGGGCGCGGCGGGATCGGCCAGCAGGACGGGGATCAGCGCGTGCAGCGCGTCCACGGCCCGGTCGACGGCCTCCCGCACCGGTGCGCTGAGCCCCGGCAGGATGTCCTCGTCGCCGCGCGGCACCGCACCGGGCTCGCAAGCGAGCACCAGGACCCGGGGCAGCGGCTCGTCGCCCAGGTGCGCGGCCAGGGCCAGCACCTTTTCGGGGTCCATGCCGTGGGCCTCGGGCACGACCGTGGCGTCGGGCGGTTCCGCCTCGACGAGGGTGAGGGTGCCGGGGCGGTGTCCGCGCGGGGCGGCGTCGACCAGGACGGCGGTGCGGTGGCCGTCCAGCAGCGCGTAGGCGAGGTCCATGCCGCGGATGCCGTAGTCCCGTACCGACACCTCGGGCGGCAGCGGGCGCGGGTCGAGGGCGCGGATCACCTCGGGGCCGAACGCGTCGTCCCCGAGGAAGATGTTGCCGACGCCCGCCACGAGCAGCCGGCCGGCCGCGGGGCTCACCGGGCGTCGCCGGCCGGTGCGAGGGGGCGGGTGGAGGCGGCGGGCTTCTTCCGGACGAAGGCCGACCGCAGGGCGTGGTAGGGGGCTTCGGGGTCGAAGAAGATGTCGTGCATGCGGGCGAGTTCGTCGCGCCGGTAGTGCGCGAGCGGGCGTGCCTCCTCGTCCGCGCGGCGCGCCGCGGCCTTGGCGGCGATGCGCTGTGCGAGGTCCGGGGCGGCGGCCAGGTCGGCGGCCAGCCGGTCGACCTCGGCGGCGAACTCGCCCGGGCAGGTGGGCACGATCCGGTCGACGAGCCCGATCCGTGCGGCCGACGCGGCGCTCAGGGGCAGCGCCTCGGTGGTCAGCCGGCGGGCGGTGTCGGCTCCGACGCGGCGCGGCAGCGTGTACGTCCAGAACTCGGAGCCGTAGAGGCCCATCCGCCGGTAGTGCGGGTTGAGGACGGCGCCGCCGCGGCACCACACCTGGTCGGCGGCTAGGGCGAGCATGGCGCCGCCCGCGGCCGCGTTGCCGGGGAGCGCGGCGACCACCAGCCGGTCGGTGGTGCGCAGGACTGCTTCGACCAGGTCGTCCATGGCGTTGAGGTTGGTCCAGGACTCCTCGGCGGGGTCGGCGGCGGCCTCGATGACGTTCAGGTGGATGCCGTTGGAGAAGAAGTCGCGCTCCGAGCCGAGCACCAGCACCCAGGTGGGGTCGGCGAGCGCGTACTCGTAGGCGGCGAGCAGTCTGCGGCACTGGTCGGTGCTCATGGCTCCGCCCGGGAACGAGAAGGTCAGGAAGCCGACGTCGCCGCGGCGGCGGTAGCGGATGTCGGTCCAGGTGCGCCGGTCCGCGGACGGTTCGACGGGGACGGGGTCCTCGGGCAGGTGGGCGGAGAAGGAGGCGAGCACGGAAGCGGCCGGGCGCCGGAAGGGCGCCGGGTCGCCGGAGTTCTTGCGCGGGCGCAGCTCCGGGATCCACACGGCGCCGTCGCGGGTGGCGCGGCAGACCGCGCCCGCCCGGGTCGCGAGGAGTTCGCCGGGGCGTCCGCGCAGCCGGTCCTCCGGGTGCCCGCCGTGCAGGAACACCTCGTGGCCGAGGAGTTCGTCCAGGACGCCCGGCTGCGAGTCGGCGCCGCGGAGCTTGCGCAGCACGGTCTCGGTGCTGTCGTTCTCCCAGTCGACGCGGCGCCGTTCCTGCCGGAAGAAGTCGCGCCACACGACGGTCAGCGGTGCCTCCGGGTCGCTGGTCTGCGGGCAGGGTTTGTAGGTGGCGTCGGCGTACCGGCGCACGGCCAGCAGGACGGCGGCCACGGCGGCGTCGGAGGCCTCGTTGCGGTACAGCTCGCTCTTGCCGACGGGCGGCACGGGGAACGGCTCCGCCGCCCAGATGTCGCCCGCGTCCATGGCCGCCTCGGCCTGCAGCACCGTCACGCCCCAGTACGGCGAGTCCTCGGCGATCGCCCAGTCCAGCGACGACGGACCGCGGTCGCCGGGCGGCCCCGGATGCACGATGAGGCAGGTGTGCTCCTGCCAGACGTCCTCCGGCAGGGCCGTCTTCAGCATCGGCGCGACGACGAGGTCCGGGCGCAGTTCGCGTACGGCGTCACGGACCGGGTCGGGGCCGTGCGTGGCGAGCACGACGTCCACCCGGTGTCCCTGGTCGGAGAGTTCGGCGTACACCCGTTGGGAGAGGCTGTTGAACGCGCTGGCGACGAGCAAAATGTCCATGACACGGCATGTTGGCCCCTTCGCGGCATACCGGGAAGAACCCGTGCGGCGTTTCGTCCGTCTCGCTCAGGTCTCTTCCTCCATCCGGATCGCGTTCCGCAGGTCCTCGAAGGCCTGGCTCCGCTCGTCCTTGTGCGCTTCGAGCAGGGCACCGGCGATCGCGTCGAGCTTGCGCTGGATGGCGTGTTCGGCGCGCACCTCGGCGTTCTTCAGCAGCGCGAGCAGCAGCAGGGTCACCGCAGTCATGGACTCGCCCGCCAGCAGCAGCAGTTCCGGGTCCAGGTGCGCCGCGTGGGCGGCGACGAAGAAGCCGACGAGGAGCAGGCAGAACAGGAAGAAGGCCGGGGAGCTGGTGAAGTTGGAGGCGTACTCGGCGAACTGGTCGAACCGGCCGCGGCGCGGGCCGCCGCGGTGGACGGGCTTCTTGAAGGTCATGGGGCGAGGCCTACCCCGCGGCCGGGCACGGACGGCCGGTGTGCGGCTGCCCGGGGGGCTCGGTGCGGAGCGGGGGGTCCGGTCCCCGGCGGGTGCGGCATCGGCCCGGGTCACCTCGACCGCCGGCACCCGGCCCGAAGCCGCGGGGGCGCCGGATGCGGGTGCCGGGGGCGCGGCGGGACGATGGAGGGGCGGGCCGGTGCCGGCAGGCAGCACGCGGCCACGGCGGGGCCGATCGGGGCGGCCGGCCCCGACCGGTGCGCCCGTTCCCGTCCCGGGAGGCACGATGACCGCTTCCGCCGTACGACCCTTCCACCCCTCGCGTGTCGCCCACCTGTCGGGCCGCTTCGCCCCCGTCGCCGAGGAGGTCGACGAGACCGGCCTGGTGGTCGAGGGCGAGCTGCCCGGCGATCTGGACGGCGTCTATCTGCGCAACGGCCCGAATCCGCGCTTCACACCGATCGGCTCCTACCTCTATCCGATCGACGGCGACGGCATGCTCCACGGCGTCCGCTTCGAGGGGGGCCGGGCCGGCTACCGCAACCGCTTCGTGCGCACCCCGGCCCTGCTCGCCGAGGAGCGGGCGGGCCGCGCCCTGTGGGGTGGCGTCGAGTCGCTGGTCATGCCGGGCCCGGACGAGGTGGGACCCGAACTCGCCCATACCTTCAAGGACCTTCCGGACATCAACGTGGTCCGCCACGCCGGCCGGCTGCTGGCGCTCGCCGAGTCGGCGTGTCCGTTCCGGATGACGCCCGAACTGGAGACGGTCGGCAAGGAGACCTTCGACGGAGCCCTGCCGGCCGGAGTCACCGCACACCCGAAGATCGATCCGGTCTCCGGCGAGATGGCGGTGTTCTGCTATGCGCTGGAGCCGCCGTACCTGACCTGGTCGCTGATCGCGCCGAGCGGTGCGGTCACCCGGGGGCCCACGCCCGTGGAGGGGCTCGACGAGCCGATGATGATCCACGACATGGCGCTGACCGCCCGCTACCTGGTGCTGGTCCTCGCCCCGGTGTTCTTCGACCTCTCCGCGGCGCTGAGCGGGGGCTCGCTGATCGACTGGCGCCCCGAGGCGGGCACCCGGGTGGCGCTGATCCCGCGGGACGGCTCACAGGTGCGCTGGGCAGACGACGAGGCCTTCTGGCTCTGGCACACCGTGAACGCCTACGACGTGGCGGACGACGGCACGGTGGTGCTGCAGTACGTGCAGTGGTCGCGGCTGTCCCTGGGCGACGACGCGGAGGGCGAGGCCAACCGCAGTCGGCTGGTGAGCGCCGTGATCGACCCCGCCGCCGGCCGGATGCGCCGTACCCCCCTGGACGACGCGGCCATCGAGTTCCCGCGCATCGACGACCGCCGGATCGGCCGCCGGCACCGCCAGGTCGCCGTCGCCGCGAAGAGCGGACGGACGCCGGATCTGCTGGAGGGCGAGTTCGACGCGCTGCGCTGGTACGACACCCGGGAGACGGCCGTGCCGTCCCGGACCTGGCACGGCGGCGACCTGTCGGTGGGCGAACCGGCCTTCGCGCCCTGTCCCGGCCAGGCCGACGACCGGCGGGGCTACTGGATGACCTTCGCCACGGACCGTACGGACGCCAGCAGTTGGCTGCTCGTCCTCCCGGCGGAGGATCCCGCCGCCGGACCGCTGGCACGCGTGCGGATACCGGTGCGGGTGCCTCTCGGCCTGCACGGGACGTGGCTGCCCACACAGGAGTAGGCAGGGGTGGACGTCGGACGTGGCGGGCCGTCAGGCGGCGAGCGCCGGCCCCAGACGGTCCAGGAGCTGGTCGCGGTGCAGCTCGGCCACGGGTGCGAGGAGGTCGGGGTGCCTGAGCAGAGCGGCGGCGCGCCGGTCGCCGTCGTCGGGGGCGAGGAGACGGCGGAACTCGACGGGCGGGCCCGAGGTGTGCTCGCCCCCGGCGAGCGCGCCGACGGCCCGGCCGGCCAGAGCCGGATCGATCAGCAGGTCGGCGGCCCAGCTGGCCACCACCTCGTCGACCCAGGTGCGCCACGCCCACTCCTGCGACGTGTCGCCGTCGGCCGAGTCCGCACCGGTGATCCAGTCCAGGCGGGCGGTGCCGCCGGGTCCGGCCATGGTGACGAGGGCGGCGTCGATGTCGGTCGGGTAGCGCAGCCACGCCGCGACCGTCACGGCCTGCCGGGCCTGCGCCTCGCACAGGGCGCCGGCCAGCGCGCCGCCGCAGGGCGGGTAGGCGCCCGTCAGCCAGCGGGCCGTCGCGGCGATCAGGGGGGACAGATCTGTGAGCACTGCCGGGCCGTCCGAATTGCGTGGGAAACAGGGGCTCGTCGCCACGGTAGCCCGGGGTCCGGCGCGCCGGGGGACCGCTGCGAACTTCGTCATATGTGGCTTCGGCCACGTCACGGCGCCGGCCGTGTGTGGCCCACGGGCCCCGGGGAACTCGGTGCGGACCCGCCGCAGGGCAGGGCGCGCACCGGGAGGGCCCATGACGACGGACGCCGGACACCACGCCGACCAGGACGAGGTCCCTCTGGGCGGCTACGCGGCGCCGGCCTCCGTGTTCGCGACGGGCGTCGGCACGTACGCCGTGGTGTCCCGGTGCGGGGGCGTCCGGCTGCCGCACGAGGTGCCGCCGTGGGACGTCGCCCTGCTGGGGGTCGCGACGTACAAGACGTCCAGGCTGCCGGCGAAGGACACCGGATCACGAGCTGCGGGCGGGCGCCGTTCACGCGCCGCGCCGGCGAGGGCGAGGCGAACGAGGTCGTCGACGAGCCACGCGGCACCGGGCTCCGGCGGGCGGTGGGCGACCTGCTGTCCTGCCCGTTCCGCGTCTCTGCCCGGGTCGCGACGGCACTGGTGTGCTCGTTCACCGCTTCGCCCCGCCTGAACCGCCTGGTCTGCGGGGACCTCGGCGCGCTGACGGTGGCGGACCGGCTCCGGTACGCGTGGACCTGGACCCAGCAGACGGACGAGGAGTGAGGGTCCCGCACGCCGGCCTCCCGGGCGGGTTGGTGCGCCGCGGGTACTCGCCCGTTGCCGGACCGTCGGTCGCGGGGGCGTACGGCATCGTGAGGAAGGAACCGGCCTCATGCATCACGACGAGATGATCGGAAAGGTTCAGGCGCTCGCCCAGCTGCCCGACCGCGGGTCGGCCGAGCGGGCGGCGCGTGCCGTGGTGAGCACGCTGTCGGAGCGGCTGCCGTCGGGGCTCGCCCGCCATGTGGCCGCTCAGCTGCCGCCGGACCTGGCGGCCTCCATGCGCGAGGCGGCGGACGCGTCGGCCGGCCCCGACTCGGGCACCGCGGGTGAGCGGTTCGGGCTGACCGTGTTCGCGGGACGGATCGCCGACCGGGCCGGCACGGACGAGGACACCGCCCTGCGCGATGCCGCCGCCGTGCTGGAGGTGATGGACGCCGCTCTCGCTCCGGAGCTGACCGAGAGGATGGCCGGGGCGCTGCCCGCCGACATCCGGGATCTGCTGCCCGTGGGGCGCGCCACCGAGAGCGGCGGGGACACGGGCTGAGCCCGCACGGCGGCGCGGTGCACGGGCGCCCGCTACTGCCGGTGCGCCGCCCGCCCCCAGTGACGCCTGAACAAGGGGCGGCGCCGGGCATGACGGGCGGTCGGGGGCCTGGTGACCCAGCGGTCCTCGACCTGGTCCAAGCCGTAGAGCAGCACGCTGAGCACGGGGAGCAGCAGAAGCGCGATGATGATCACTGGAGGGCTCCTCCCTGCGGACGGTGCCGGCCGAGTGCCCCTGCCCTCGCCGTTCCAATGCCCGCGTGTTGTGAAGTTCCTGTGACCGCGCGTTGGACGTCCCCCTTCACCGGCTTCGCTTACCGTTCTCTTGACATGACCGAACGTCATGATCCGGACACGGAGAGGAGGCGGGAGGCGTGGTGGGCGGTGCGGGCCGGCGAACGGGCGAGGGACGCCGGGCCGGCGGCACGGTGCTGGGCAGCCGTCCGGCGTACACCGTGCGGCTCCCGGCGGTCGCCCGCTCCGAGCCGGACGGACCGGCGGGCGGGCGGGTCGTGCCATGGTTGCGGTTCGCCGCGGCCTACGCCTGGCGTCTGATCCTCGTCGGCATCGTCGTCTACGGCGTCTTCACCGTCCTCGGCCGCTTCCAGCTCATCGCCGTCGCCCTGTTCCTGGCTCTCGTCGTGACGTCCGTCCTGCGTCCCCTGGCCGACCTCCTCAGCCGCGTCCTGGCCAGGCCCCTCAGCGTCGCCGTCGCGCTCGTGGGCAGCCTGCTGCTGCTGCTCGGCCTGTTCGCGCTCGTGGGCAACGCGGTGGCGGGCGAGTCGGGCACGCTGGCGAACGAGTTCCGCGGCGGGGTCCACCGGATCGAGCTGTGGCTGCAGCGTCCGCCGTTCCGGCTCAGCGCGGGCCGGCTCGTCGACCTGCAGCGCCAGGTGACGCACTACATCGCCGCGCACCGGTCCGCTCTGCTGAGCAGCGCCGTCTCTCAACTGGGCCGGGTCGTCGAAGTGGTCACCGCCGGCGCGCTCGCGCTCTTCGCCTCCGTCTTCTTCATCCACTCCGGCGAGCGCATGTGGAGCTGGGCACGCGACCAGCTGGTGCCGAGCGGGGCCCGCCCCGCCTGGGACCGGGCGGGGCGGGCGGCCTGGCGGACGTTCGCCGGGTACACGCGCGGCATCATCATCGTGGCGGCCACCAACGCCGTACTCGTGGGCATCGCCCTGCTCGTGCTGCGGGTACCGCTCGCACTGCCACTGACGCTGCTGGAGTTCTTCGCCGCGTTCGTGCCCCTGGTGGGCTCACCGGTCGCGCTCGGGGTGGCCACGGTGGTCGCCCTGGCCGGACGCGGGCCGCTCACGGCGATGGCCGTGCTGATCCTCATCGTGGTCATCGGCCAGCTCGAGGGGCATGTGCTGCATCCCCTGGTGATGAGCTGGGCGGTCCGGCTGCACCCGCTCGTCGTCGCCGTGTCCGTCATC
This sequence comes from Streptomyces sp. NPDC044061, assembly GCF_056434305.1. Lineage (NCBI taxonomy): Bacteria > Bacillati > Actinomycetota > Actinomycetes > Kitasatosporales > Streptomycetaceae > Streptomyces > Streptomyces sp. NPDC044061. The sequence goes on from NZ_JBWKFL010000017.1 coordinate 223,402, forward strand.
GCGGGCAGCATCGTCGCCGGGGTGATCGGAGCGGTCGTGGCCGTGCCGTTCATCTCGGTGATCTGGGCGGTGCTGCGCGCGCTGCGGGCGGTCCCGCCGTAGCGGACCGAGGCGCGGAACGGGCCGGGCGCGGGCCCCGGGCGGCAGGCGGTGAGCCGCGCCTCGGGCCGGTACCACGGCCGCGCTCCATGGCCGACGGCGCCGTACGAGGCGTAACCGGCACGTCGGGGGCTACCCGGGGCCGCATGAGAAGGACGTGGCAGGCGCTGCGGCGTGATCTGTCGGCAGCGGTGACGGGGGTGCGGCTGGCCTGTGCGGGGCCGTGCCGGGAGCGGGACCTGGCCGTCCAGGCCGGGAAGGCGGCGCTGGCCGCGTGGGTGGCCTGGGCCGTGGCGGGCTGGTGGCTGCAGGCGCCCGTGGCGTTCGTCGCGCCGTGGGTGGCGGTGGTCCTGGTGGAGTCGACCGTGTACCGGTCGATCGCGCACGGCCTGCAGCAGCTGGGAGCGATCGCGGCCGGCACGGTCGTGGCCACCCTGGCCGGACTGCTGCTGGGCAACACGGTGGCCGCGATGGCGCTGGTGCTGCCCGTCGTGATGCTGCTGGGCCACTGGCGGCGCCTGGGCAGCCAGGGCATCTACGCGGCCACCGGCGCCCTCTTCGTCCTGACCGGCGGTTCTGTCGCCCTGGCCACCTCCGCGGCCCGGCTCGCCGAGGCGCTGTTCGGCGCGCTGGTCGGCATCGCGGTGAACGCGCTGATCCGGCCGCCGGTGTATCTGCGCGACACGCGGGCGGTGCTGCGGGACGCGTCCGACGAGGCCCACGACATCCTGCGTGCGGTGGCCGACGGGCTGGCCGGGGGACGCTGGGACGCCGAGGAGGCCGGCGCCTGGCACGAGCGGGCGCTGCGGTTGCGCCGGCTGGTCGAAGAGGCCCACGCCGCGGTGGACCGGACCCGGGAGAGCCTCAGGGTCAACGTGCGCCACCGTACCGGCGCCGCGCCGCTGCCCGGCAAGGGGTACGACGACGCCGTCGTGGTGCTCGACCATGCGGCCGTGCACACCGCGGGCGTCACCCGGACCGTGCTCGAGGCGGCCGCCGAGGACCGGTCGGCGCCGCGCCCGCACCCCGAACTCGCCCGCCGCTACGCCCGGTTCCTGTGCCAGACCGCCCGTGCGCTGCACCTCTACAGCCACAGCCGGTTCGCCCGGGCGAGCGACGAGGGACTGCGCGAGGCAGTGGCTGAACTGCGCGGCACGCTGCAGGAGCTGCGCCGGGACCTGGCCCGTTCGGCGACGGGCGATCCCGACGAGGTCGCCACCTACGGCGCGCTGCTCGCCCAGGCCAACAGACTGGCCGACCGGTTGGTCACCTCGGCCTCGTGAGGAACCGGGGTGCCCAGACGGGCCCTAGACCCGCGGCGCTTCCCGCATCCCGAACTCGGCGGGTCCCACGGTGAGAAGCCCGTCGGTCAGCGGACGGCAGCGGACTCCCCCGCCGCCGCGCAGCGCCCGCTGCGCTCCGGGCCCCAGCGTGGCGTCCATCCACGCGCAGGGCCGGGCCGCGCTGCGCACCTCCAGTTCCACGGGTCCGGTGCCGCAGTCGAGGAAGACCGTCGCGCCGATGCAGGCGTCGATGTCCACACCTCGCAGCAGCACGTTGCGCCGTGTGCGCGTCAGGTCGGCGGCACCGGGCCCGAGGCGGGGCAGGCGCTCGACGGCCATGAGGGTGATCGACGCGTTGCGGTGGGCGGGGCGGTTGAAGTACCGGTCCCCGACGATGCCGAGGCCCGCACGGACCTCGGCCGTCGGCACCAGTTCGTCGCGCGGCAGCTCGGGCACACCGTCACCCGGCCGGCCCGCGAGCCGGTGCATCGGCGAGACGAGCAACTGAACGTTTTCCACGTGCGGCACGCCCCGAGCCTAGGGCCTCTCTGTCGGATCTCGCCGGGGGCACGCGCCCTGACCAGCGCTCCGCACCGCCTCACCGGCGCCGCCCCGCAGCAGCAGCCGGCCGCTCGCTCCGGCCGCCAGGAGTCCGGCCACCATGGCGATCAGGCTCAGGCCGGGTCCGGAGGACCAGTCGACGTGGGAGGCGCGGACGCCCAGGACGAGCGTCATGGCGAGGGCGGTACCGGGCAGGGACAGCAGGGCGGCCCGGGTGCGGTCGAGGTCGTCCTCGGCGAGGGAGCCCAGCACCCCCACCCCGAGGGCGAGCGCCCAGACGCCGAGGACCTGGGCGTCCACACGGTTGGTGTGCCAGGGCACGAAGCCGGGGCGGAGCAGCAGCCCGGTGCCGATGCCCAGCCAGGACGAGCCGAGCACGGCGAGGGGCGGCTTGGACCAGCCGGGGAGCGGAGCGGTGCGCGGGACGGCAGGACCGGAGGGGCCGAGGAGTTGCCCGGCGAGGCAGATCACCGCCCCCACACACAGCAGCCCCAGGGTGAACAGCCGGCCCAGCCTGAACAGGACGGAGACGATCGAGCCGCCGTGGGCGAGGTACGGCTGGCCGGCGTTGAGCAGGCTGACCGCGAACAGCCCGGACAGGACCACGGCGAGGGGCAGGACGAAGGTGCGCCGCCCCGCGCGCCGTACGGTCCGCGAGCAGCCCGATTTGAACCTGCGTGGGCCGTGAGGCCCGACCGTGGGGCGTTGTCCGTCAGGACGGCGGCGGCCTCGTTGGAGATGCCCTCGGGCAGATGCATCAGGTTGACGTCGGCACACGGCACCGCGAGGGCCTCCGCCTGGCTGCCGGGAAGCTGTGCGACACAAGAGGGAGCTGGTCCGATACGGCTCATGGACGCGGTGGGTCCGCTCATGCCCCGTATCGCGTGTCGCGCTTGCTCCCGTACGCGAGGCCGGTGGCGACGATGCGACGTACGGTGAGCTCATCGGAGGCCAGCTGATCACCATGTGACATGGGGGCAGGCAGGCCACCCACGACTCTGGTGTCAAGTCTGGTCAAGGAGAGCGCGATGGGAATGTACGAGGACATCTTCCGGGCCAGCCTCGAAGACCCGGAGAGCTTCTGGCTGCGGGAGGCGGAGGGCGTCGACTGGGAGGAGGCGCCGTCCCGTGCCCTGGACTCCTCGGGCGCACCCTTCTATCGATGGTTCCCGGACGGCCGGCTCAACGTCTGCTTCAACGCGGTGGACCGGCATGTCGAAGCCGGCCGGGGCGAACAGCCCGCACTCGTCTACGACTCCCCGGTGACCGGCACCCGGCGCACCTACACCTATGCCCAGCTGAGGGATGAGGTGGCGGCCTTCGCCGGGGCACTCGCCGGGCTCGGTGTGGAGCACGGCGACCGGGTGGTCATCTACATGCCGATGGTCCCCGAAGCTGCCATCGCGATGCTGGCCTGCGCACGCATCGGCGCCGTCCATTCGGTCGTCTTCGGGGGGTTCGCCCCGCCCGAACTCGCGGTCCGTATCGACGACGCCACCCCCAAGGTGATCGTCTCCGCTTCCTGTGGCATCGAGGGCAAGCGCGTCATCCCGTACAAGCCGCTGTTGGACCGCGCGATCGAACTCGCCGGGCACAAGCCGCAGAAACGGGTGGTCCTGCAACGCCCGCAGGAGCGGGCCGAGTTGGGTCCGGACGACCTCGACTGGGCCGACCTGGTCGCCGATGCACCGCCGGCCGCTTGTGTTCCCGTGGCCGCGACCGACCCCCTCTACATCCTCTACACGTCCGGAACGACCGGAAAACCCAAGGGAGTCGTCCGCGACTGCGGTGGGTCTGCGGTGGCTCTGCACTGGTCGATGGGCGCCGTGTACGACATCGGTCCCGGCGAGACGATGTTCACCGGGTCCGATGTCGGCTGGGTCGTCGGGCACTCGTACATCGTCTACGGGCCGCTGCTGGCCGGCGCCACCACCGTGCTGTACGAGGGCAAGCCCGTCGGCACCCCGGACGCAGGCCAGTTCTGGCGGGTCGCCGCCGATCACGGCGTCAAGACCATGTTCACGGCACCCACCGCCTTCCGTGCCATCAGGAAGGAGGACCCGAAGGGCGCCCTCACTGCGGACTACGACCTTTCCCGCCTGCGCTACCTCTTCCTCGCCGGCGAGCGCCTCGACCCCGAGACATACCATTGGGCGAGCGCCCTCCTGGACATCCCGGTGATCGACCACTGGTGGCAGACGGAGACAGGCTGGCCGATCGTCGCCAACCCGGTCGGCATCGAGGCCGCCCCCGTCAAACCCGGCTCGCCCACCCGTCCCCTGCCGGGCTGGGACGTCCGGGTCCTCGATCCGTCGGGGCAGCCCGTGCCGGCGGGCGTCGACGGCGCGATCGTCGTGAAGCTCCCTCTGCCGCCCGGTTCGCTGCCCACCCTCTGGAACGACGACGCCCGCTTCGTCGCCTCCTACCTCTCCGCCTACGACGGCTACTACCTCACCGGCGACGGCGGGCACATCGACGAGGACGGCTACGTGTACGTCATGGGTCGCACCGACGACGTCATCAACGTCGCCGGACACCGACTGTCCACCGGCAGTATGGAAGAGGCCCTGGCCGCTCACCCCGACGTCGCCGAGTGCGCCGTGATCGGCGTCGCGGACTCCCTCAAGGGGCAGGTCCCACGCGGCTTCGTCGTCCTGAAGGCGGGCGCCACCCGCGACCCGAGGGAGGTCGAGGCCGAACTGGTCCGGCTCGTACGCGAGCGCATCGGTGCCGTCGCCTCTCTCAAGGAGGTCGCCGTCGTGGCCGCCCTGCCCAAGACGCGCTCGGGAAAGATCCTGCGCAAGACGATGCGCGGTATCGCCGACGGCCTCGACGAACCCATCCCGTCCACGGTGGACGACCCGAGCGTCATCGAGAGCCTGCGCCCGCTTCTCCACCGCCCCGATCACACCGGTTGAGCCCGCTGCCCGAACCGGCGGTCGGCCACGCCCGGGCGGCGACATGGGCCGGCGCGACTCCCCGACGCGCTTGGCGATGTGGTGGTGCGGGAATGTCCTGGTCGGCCGATGCTGACAGTTTGCTCAGCGGTTTGGAAGTGGCCTGAACTGCGCTAATGCGCACAGGGTTCGCTACGTTCTGGTACTGGATGGGAGTCCTTTGGGTGACAGCCTGGAAGTTCCGGTAGAAAGCGGAGGGGCTCATCCCGATCAGCTCTGTTGCGCGGTTGATCAATCAGGCGCACCAGCCGCACGGCGGCGTCCAGCAGCTCGTCCGAGGCATTACTGAAGGCGTAGACAGGTGCCGCGGCGGCATCGGTGTCGGCAATGGTGGCAGGAGCGGCCCGCAGCATCACCTCAACAACCTCCGAGGGCTGCAGACGCAGACACAGACACAGACCCAACACCGGCCGTCAGCGGCATGGCGATGGATACGACCAGGTACCGCCCGGCACGGTAGTCGTACACATGCCCGGCCTGCGAGGCGGGACTCGCCTCGGCCGCGATGCGGGGCGGTGAGGTGCGCGTGAGGCTGATGCCATGTCGGGACGCCGCGTCATCGCTTGCCCGCCGTCGGGGACGGGTCTCCGCAGGGTGTGCACCGACGATCAGTTGCTCGGCACGGCTGCTCGGCATGGCCAAGGAGGCGCGCCGCCTGGATGAGGCGGCGCTCACCACCCTCAGCGAGATTCTCGGCCAGAGCCATCCCCTCACCCTCGTCTGCGCCATCAACCTCGTCAGCGACCTCGCCGCGCTCGGCCGAACCGAAGAGGCGCGGCACCGCGGGAAAGCCGCGCTGGATCTGTGCCAGGCCGCCTTCGGCGAGAACCACCCGACCGCAGGCCTGCGCCGGGAAACTTGGCACTGGACCTCATCACCACGGAACCCGAGACGGAGGTGCCGGGCTGGCACAAAGTTCGCCGATGCGCTCCTTGAAGCCGCTCTCAACGGCACTCGCCTCCCGCACGCCTCGCGCACCCCACCCCACCACCAGTTCGCGAAAGGCCCACGAACCAACTGCGACGTCGACCCACTACCGCTATGACCGGCACCTGTACACGTCAGGGGCTCGATTCGAGAGACGAGTGGATCTGAGGAAGAAACAACTTCCGTTGGTCCGACTCTATTTGACGGAAAAGCACTCCTGGCCAGGGTGGTGGGCGGAAGGGTGATAGCAGGCACGCAGGTTTGACGGGCGGCTCGCGGCGATCATGGTTGTGGTGACTATTTTCGCGCCTGCTGATTGGGACGCCTTCACCAGGGTTTGAGCGTGCGCGCCGGGACCTGCGATCTCGATAAGGGAATTGGGGTGTGTATACCAGGCACGGATCCAGCCGGCTTGGCAACTGGGGCTGAGGCGGACCTCGAGCCGGGTGCCGTCGGCTGCGGTGTGGGCGGCGAGAGTGGTGGGATCTTCGCAGGCAGTGGTAAGGGGGTTGCGGCCGTCGCAGGAGTGCAGCCGGCAGATCGGGGGGTGGGTGGTCGAGGACGGGCTGGCGGTGCGAGAAGCGTAGATGAGGGCGGCGGGACTGAGCATGGCGGCGCACATCAGGAAGACCACAGCCCAGCTGGTCTTAGGACGCTGGGCAAGCAAAGCAGAGGCGGCTAGCAGGAATCGCCGGGAGCGCCGGACGGTTCGTGGGCCTGGCTGTAGGTCGGGCGTAGTGGTGTGCGCGCCGACAAGCAGCGGGGCCGTGCGGCCGAGGTGAGTCTGCAGGGTGTCGCCTCGTCCGCTCCACGCCGTGTCCGCCTGCTCCCACCGGTCGAGGAATCTGGCCTCGTCCTGCCGGGCGGCGCGGCACAGCCCCTGGATGGCATGCCGGGGCGGGAACTGCTTGCCGTTGAGGTAGCGTTCCCACGACGACTTGCTGATGGCGGTGGCCTTGGCCAGCTCCTCCAGATTCAGGCGGCTGCGGTCTTTCAGCTCGCGCAAGTCGGTGATCAGGTCCATCCACGCAGCGGGCAGGGTCTGGTGCGGTACCCGCCAGCGGGCCGTTCTTCGTGAGTACCGCACTGTGCCTGGCCCTTCTCGCTCGTCGTGCTTCATTGCACGTGGCGCAGCAACGCCCACGTCTGCTCGCCGACGATTCCGTCGACGGGCACGTGGTCTTGCCGCTGGAGGCGCTTGATCTCTGCTTCGGTGTGTGCGCCGAGGTAGCCATCCACGTCCCCCGGGGACAGCTTGTGCCGCAACAGCAGACACTGCACCTCCGCGGCGTCGGGGCCGGTGTTGTTGCGCATGACCAGGCGGGAGGTGGTGGTGCTGTTCCCGGCGAACAGCAGATCACCGTGTCGCTTGTAGGTGCAGGTGTACTTTCCGACACCTGCGGCCGTGCTTTTCTGGGGGTCGTCTGCGGCGGTGTTGGCTCGCCAAGGGCCGACGATCAGAAGGATCGAGACGATCGCGGACAGCAACAGCGCACCGGCAGCAACGCATAAGGCGGCAATCCGAATCTCTGGCCCGTCATGGGGTGGTTCCGGTGGTGCTGTCCCAGCGTCTACCGAGGTTGCTGGCGTAGTGTTCCAGCTTGCTGCCGCGGCGTCGCGCAGCGTGAGCACGGGGGTGGCGTCCGTGCCGGCCAGCTCGGCCAGGGCCTCAATGGCCGTTGCAGGCGGCAGTGCCTTGCCGTTGAGGTACCGCTCCCATGACGAGCGGCTGAAGGGCGTCTTCGCCTGGAGCGACGTCAAACTCAGCCCGCTGTGGTCCTTCAGCCGTCTTAGCTGGCTGACGAGTTGACGCCCCTGCTCATCCAGCGTTTCGGGTAACGCGCTCCACCTCATGATGCTCCCCCGACAGCATCGTGCCTCCGTTCCACCAGACCGCGTGCAAGATCACGGTCCAGGGTTCAGGAATGAGTATCCTCTCGTCCGGACCTGCCAGTCACGTAGCGATCCGGTCGGCACGCGAGCAACACAAGCTCCATCGCCGACGTCCCGGGAAGCGGCAGCGCGAACCGCGTTCCTGCAGGCCACGGGCTGGGATGTCCCGAGACGTCTCCGCCTGTCCCGTTCGGCTGGCCACCAACTGGGCCCATCGAACACGCTCGTCGCACACCACGCCCCGGTGAGGAAGCTGCTCACACGGCCCAGAACTACCCGCCCTGCGAGTGCGTGGGCCGCTCCGGGACGAGCCGGCGTCCGGTGCAGCCGAGGACCGAGCGCGCCTCTTCACACCGCTGCGAAACCGGCTCACCACGGGACTGGGAGAGCCGATAGGAGCACACGCCGGGGCTCACAGAATCGAGCCAGAGGTGGACATGAGACAGCGCGGCACACGACGAGAAGAGCTTTTGGCCCCAAGGAAACTACCCGGCGCCGCGCGGTGGCTCATTGTTGCCGCAGCCGGGGCGTTACTCGCTCCCCTGGTGGCTGTCAGCAGCGCAGCTGCGGCGCCAGGGGAGCGAGCCACCGTGTCCCTCCAAAACGAGGCCCTTCCAGGCCACCCCGTCCGCTTCCTTGCCGGTGACACCGCCGCCAAGGCTGCGCAGTCAGCTCGGCGCACCCACGCCGTCATCCGCGTCGATGCCCCCGCAGGGTCCCCGTCCAGCGCCGCAGCCGACGGCGTGCGGGCCGCCCTCTCTTCGGGGGCCGACCCGAATGCGCAGCAGCGGGCGGCGGCACGTTCCGGTCAGGGGGCAGGAGCGGACGCCGGCAGGCTCCAATCACTCGCGGCCGGACTCCCGCCGCACATCAGCCTGGGCGACTGCCGCAAGCAGAAGACACGCGGCAACGGCGCCGGCAAGTACCACGGCTGGGTTCGGGACCACTACTCGTACTGCCAGTGGGACACGATCACCTACAGCATCTACGACGCGTCCAACACCCGGTACTTCGGCAGCGTCAAGTTCCGTGCGACGCTGGTCGGCTGGGGCTCGCGTAGCAACGACCCGGCCACCGGGCGCATCGCCGGGTTCCAGCTGGCCGTCGACAAATTCTCGCCTCCTTACCTGGACGGCAACGCGGGCAAGGGCAAGATTGTGGAGTTCAATCCGGGCATCGTGCTCGGATCACAGCTTGAGGTCGGGATGGAATGCCTCGGGGATCCGAACCCCGCCACATCCTGCGCCCGGCGCAGCGGCGACTATCGGGTCGCGCCCGTCTCCATCTGGATCGCGCAGAGCCGGCTTGGCCGCAGCACGTTCTCGTACTCGTTCGGCTCCGACGTCTCGACCGGCGACCCGAAGACCCGCGAGAAGCTGGCGGCCGGGTCGTTCGCCGGGATCTTCCAGCCGTACAGCCAGTCGACGACGAGCCGCATTCAGGCGTGCGAGTCGGGCAAGGAAGAAGTGGCCTGTACCACACCGGACTTAGTCCGCTTCGACTCCGCGCGCTACCTGTGGACGCCTCGGCTCCAGACGCAGGGGTTGGTGTTCAAACAGGGCACGGTCTTCCCGCGCGTGCTGCCGTTCCTGCGGTACCACACCAACCCCTCGTACGGTATGCAGCAGGCGGCCCAGCACATCCTCGACGCGTTCACTGCGCCGGCGAACACCGACCCGAAGTGGCCGGGTAAGACGATCCCGGGCAAGTGGCCGGGCAAGGACTTCGTTCCGGGTACGCGCGGCGACTTCCTCCATCGCATGGTGGGGAATGTGAAGGCAACCCGGCAGAACCGCTACTACGCGAAGAAGACGTGCATCGCCGTGTCGGCGCCGGATGACTACGTTGTCGACCCCGGCACGGGGCTGCGCAGCCGCGAGTGCGATGAGTTCCCATTCGCGTCGACAGAGGAAGGCGCGGCGGCGCGCGACAGCAACGGGAACCTGTTGAACCGTTACTCCGCGCGCGCCATCAACGGCCCGCAGAACCGGGCGGGGGGCAACGAGCTCGCTGACTGGTACGCCCTCGACCGCATACTGGGCGGCGACGTATTCAGCATCGACGTGGTGAACGACGCCAGGTCTGCGAGGTCCACCGGATCTCCAGCCTCCATGACCGCACCGGCCACCGCGACTGCTGATGCAGGTACCACACCGGCGGCCGATCCGGCCGACGACTGGCACGGTCCGGTCCAGCTCTTCACCGAGGCCAACGAATACGCGTTGGCGGTCGCCGAGGCCGGCGGCTCCGGCACTCGGATCGTGGAGTGGCCCGACCTCGACAGCAACGAGCAGTGGTGGTGGTTCGAGGACGGGCCGGGCGGTACAAGGATCCTACACCCGGCGCACGACACTTCGCTCTGCCTGGACGACTCAGGAAGTACAGCAAACGCCAGCCCGCTTAGGGTCGCCACCTGCAACGGCACGACCGCGCAGGAGTTCGTGTTCGACCCGGTGTCTGGGACGCGTCAGGACTTCACCCTGCGGCCCGCCTCGGACCAAGCGCAGTGCGTTGATGCGCTGCAACAGAACGAGGGTGACGTTCCGCAGCTGTGGGCATGCAGCGGAGTCCCGCAGCAGCGCTGGGAGTTCGCCGAGGACAACTGACGGCGGACGCCTTTCACTCCGGCCAGTATTGCACCAAGTACCTCTCCGCCCCGGGCCCCTCCTCGTCGATGTCGACGAAGTCGTCCGGGGCGGTGCGCCCCGCCGCCCGAGCCCGCACCGCGTAAGGGCCAGGGGGCATCATCGGAAACCCGGCCGAGGTGAACGCCGGGCCGCCCGGGCCCATGTCGCCGGCGAACAGCTCATCCATGGCGTCCCATCGGCCGCACGACTCCCACCCCCACCCCGACTCCTGTTCGTGATCAACCGGCGGCTGCGCATCCCACCCCTCTATCGCGAGCGTCACCAGTTCGCCGCGCGTGATAATCAGCAGCTGGTCCCCTCCCGGCCATCGAAACGCCTCGGCCTCGGGCTCCCGTTCCCGAGCGGACTCGGCTGCCAGCAGCTCCGCGTCCCCCTGCTGCGTCGCATCCCCCACCAGCATTTCGTGGCTGTCCGCGCACACCACGGCCTCCACCCGAAACAGCCGCATCGCTACCCCCTGCGAATTGTCAGCGGTCAGTTTGCCCCCGCGCTCCCGGCACAACTTGTCGGTGCGGCTGATCAGCCTTGATCACACCGCAGCGTCGCGAGTCAGAGCGGAAGTATGCCGAGTTCCTGCATGGCGCGGGAGGGTGGTCCGCCTTCGGAACTTTCGGCCTTTGCCCGCGATGTGGAGTACGGCCGGGTAGATGGTCGCGGTCTGCTCGTAGGGGGTGGCAATGCCTCGCCACTGTTTCGAGCGGTTGACGCAGCGATCAACCGTGTTGCGCGCTGCTTGTATGCCTCGCGGTCGAACGCGAGTGGCCTGCCGCCGTGGCTTCCGCGGCGAAGCCGGTGGCCGCGTTGATCGGCCGGAGCGGGGATCACGCGCGGATCCCGCGGTGGCGCAGGTGCTCGCGGACTGCTCGGGAGACTTCTCGCTTGGCGTCGAAAGCCGCTTGCGGCTGGACGGCGAGACAGTCGAGGCCGTGGAGCGCGAGTCTGGCCGCCGGGATGGAGGTCATCCTCAAGGAGGATCGCAGCCTGCCGGTGCGGATGAGTGTGCGGGAACTGCTGACCGCTGAGCGGGTGGTGCCCATCCCTATCGCTTTGGCCGATTGGCATCCGACCCGGAGTTGTCGTGGAGGGTGAGTACGACCACGGCCGCACTCTCAAGGCCAGCAACGGGCGCATGGTGACCTGTGAGGACTACGCCGGATGGCGCTGGAACGCCTGGCGACGTCGCCTTTAGCGGCAGAACGGGCACCATGCGGTGCCGGCGTAGCCTTACCGGCAGGCTACGCTGCAGCCGTAGACGTGGCAGAACAGACGGTCGGCGCTGGTCGGCGCCGCCCGGCGGAGCCAGTGGCTGGTGTCGACCGCTAGCACCCGGCGCGCGTCGGGGGCCTGCGGCATGGGGAGACCGGCCGGCACCTGCCGCAGCCGGGGCACATCGACGTGTCTCACGGTTCATGCGTCGTACATGGCCCCGCGCCAGTGCTCGGCCACCAGAGTCAAGTCCACCGGCGAGGTCACCGGCCGGTCTGCACAGAGCAACGCGTCCACCAGCTCTAACAGTTCATCCCCGCGAACGATCAGGCAGTCGAATAGGTCGTCCCGGAAGCGTGACGCGTTCGCGACACTTCCCCGGGACCGGCATCAAGCAGCAGACTCACCTACACGGTTCGTCTTGATCGGTGCGCCTTGGTCGGAGCATATCGTCGGACGACGGCCGCTCCGGCGCCGGCGAACGTCCAGGTGAGCGGCCTAGTTCGAGGCTCATTTCGACCTCAGACCTCTAGAGACAAGCTCAGTGTTCTTCGTCCACGCTTGCGTCGTCCAGTTCCAGTAGCACGTCCGCCACCGGGAAGTGGGTCTCCAGCGCGGCCCGAAGGATGGCCAGGGCGTCGCGTATCTCGGAGATCTGGTTCCGTGGCTCTCGAACTTCGAGGTACTCCACCACACTGGGGTAGATCTCGGGGCCCCAGTCCTGGGCGGTGGGGAACGCCACCTGGGGCCAGTGAGCACGGTCGGCGTCCGGGGGCGGCTCACTGCGTGCCAGGTGGCTGGGTTCGAGGGGCAGCCGTCCTCCGCGAGTTAGCCGAATGAGACCGTCGAGTGCGTTGGACTTCTCCCCGACGAACGGCCCCAGTTTCATGTACGCATCGCTGCTCACCACGTGGAGGGCAGCGCTCCTTTCCCGCAGAACCGCCTTGATCCGGTTCAGATCGGCCACCTGCTTGGTCGCCAGCGGCGTCAGCCGGTGTCCGTAGCGCGGCGCATCGGGATCATCCCGCCGGACCGCCGCTACGTAATCCTCAAGCCGCTGGACGATCTCATCGGCGGTCATCATCGCCTCGCTGAGCCGCACATAGATCATGAAGAGGGCTGCCCCGAGCCGCCGCCGCCTTGCATCATCTCGAATGCCCCTGAGCCCCGGTAGCCCCTGGCTCAGTGCCTCGACCAGCACCTTGATCAGCTCGATCATGATCTCCCCGCCAGCCCCGCATCAAGTCAACCAGATCGTATGGGCTTCCACCGTCGCTCAACTTGCGAATCAGACTTTGGCCAAGGTCCGTCCGCCTGTCCGGCAGCTCCCAGATGAGTGAGCCCGTACGACCCGCCAAGCGGTGGCCGAGGTTGACGTACAAGCTGAGGGAACGATCTTGAAAACCGTCGTGGCGCGAGTCACTGTGGGTTCAAATCTCACACCCACCGCCAGGTGAGCGGCCCCTGACCAGGTAAGTCGGTCAGGAGCCGTCGTGTGGGGCCCTGCCCATGAGTGGCCGCTGTTTCCCGCGGCTCCCCGTTGGATCGGGCACGACCGGGGCACGGCTTCCCATTGCGAGACCGCCCCTCGACGTGAAAGCAGCGGATCTTGTGCACCGTCCGAGTGTTCGATACAACGGCCCTGTGAAGAGCGATTCCCCGAAGGCACGGTGGACCAAGGACGAGGCCGGAGCATTCTTTGCCGCCACAACCGCCTTCCTCTTCGTTTCCGAGCCGGTTCAAGACGCCGCGGATCAGCTGGACCACGTGGAGTACGCCCACGTCGCCGCCGCTCTCGTCAGCTTGGCGGTTGCAGTCCTCGCGTACTGGCTCGGGCTGCGCGCAATGAGGAAGCGTCCCTGACGGTTACCCGCGTCGGTTGAGCGGTGCTGGACGTGCCAGTGACCGCGAACATGTGAGGTCGGCGTAGCGACTTAGGCCAGGAGTTTCAATGACCGAGTCAAGGTCATAGGCTGCTCCACCAGCGCGGGCGGCACCTCGTCTCGGAGATCGTTTGTGCCTCAGCCGACGAAAGTCAGCCACGACGGCGGGCACGCCGACCGACCAGGCGCGCGTGTGTCTCGCTGCACCCCCGCCGACCTTAACCACGCTGCCGGCTTTGTGGCCTCGGGCTGAGTCAAGCCGTCTGCGTGATGGGCGGGGTGGGAGAACCTCTTCGGCGTCAGCCAAGTCCGCCCGCACCCACTTGAGTTCGGCTTCGAGATCCTCCACCCGCACTACCGCGGCCTTCCGCCGCGCTTCCAGAACCGCCCGCATCGACGGCATCCGACACCCCCACGGCAACTTGATCAGCAACGA
>NZ_JBWKFL010000018.1:0-46731 GCF_056434305.1 Streptomyces sp. NPDC044061
GAACTGCAGTTACTCCTCGCGGTCTGGACCGGCGCCTGCCCCACCTGTCACCGCAACACGCCAGACCTGATACCGACCTGACCAAGCCCTACTAGGACCGGGGGACCATGACGGTTCGTGCATCATGTGGACACGACGACAAAGCCTGTGTTCAGTAAACGCACAGGTAAAACGCAGAAACTCCACTCAATTGTTCATGTTCTTCTGTGACTTGAGTCACAAGGGGCAGGAATTGTTGACCCTGTGTACCGAGTGGGCAGCGCGCTGTGATTCAGTGGCGGGGAAGCCGTAAGAGCACGACCAGAAGCACACCACTGTAAAGAAGCGCCGAAGACAACCCTTGATTCGCTGCGAGGTCTCGGGGGGAGGGCGAGCATGGAGACCGAGTCGGAGCCGTATGTCCGCCTTGCGTCCCTGCGGCAGCTGCACCAGGTCATGGCCGACATGAACACGGCACGCAGCCTGGCGGACACACTGCAGACGGTCGCCGACGGCGTCGTGGGCGCCCTCAACTACGAGATGGCCTGCGTCAACCTCGTACGCCCCGACGGCGACCTCGTGGTCGCCGCGTTCTCCGGCAACTCCGCGGCCGAGGCCCTCATCACCGGCCGGGTCGGCTCCCGCGAGTCCTGGGAGCGGCGGCTGACCATGGGTGAACAGTGGGGAGACCTGGTGTTCATACCCCACACCGAGGGCTGGGTGCTGGACGACGACGACGTCCCGCAGTGGTACACCGACGGCCCCGCGCCCCGCTTCGAGGACGAGTGGCACCCCTCCGACCGGCTCTTCGCGCCGATGTACACACCCGGCGTGCAGGGCGGCTCCTCCGGTGAGCTGCTCGGGGTCATATCCGTCGACCGGCCGCGCAACGGCCGCCGCCCCGGCGCCTGGGGTCGCGAGGCCCTGCAGATGTACGCCTTCCAGGCCGCCATCGCGATCAGCAACGCGCGTCTACGTGCCAACATGCAGCGCGCCCTGGTCCGCCTGGAGCGCGAGCAACAGGCCCTCAGGGCCAGCGAGGAAAGCTTCAGGCAGGCGTTCGAGTACGCGCCCTCCGGCATGGCCATCGCCGAGATGGGCGGCGACCAGCACGGCCGGATCCTGCGCACCAACGACGCCCTGTGCCGGCTGCTGGGCCGACCCGCCTCCGCGATGCGCCGCTACTCCTTCTCCGACCTCGTCCACCCCGAGGACATCGGCACGCTGCTGCGGACCTCGGCGGAGGGGGGCCGCGCGGAACTGCGGCTGGGCCGCCGCGACGGCAGCTACGTCTGGGTCAGTCTGCGCAACTCCGTCGTCGCCGACGCGGCCGACGGCCCCCGCTTCCTGCTCACCCACGTCGAGGACATAGAGGAGCGCAAGCGCCGCGAGCTGCAGCTCGCCCACCGCGCCTCGCACGACTCCCTCACCGGCCTGCCGAACTCCGCGGAGCTGCGCTCCCGCCTGGCGGCCCGCCTGTGCCGGCGCACGTCCCAGCCCGGCGCCCTCGAGTCCCTGGACGCGGCCTACGGCCACCCTGCCTACGACGCCCCCGCCGGGCACGGCTTCGACTTCGCACCCGGCGCCGAGGCGTACGAAGGCTTCGACCACCACGTGCACACCGTCGCCCCCGAGGACGGCCGCGACGACGGGACCAAGGGTCTCGCGGTGCTCTTCTGCGACCTGGACGGCTTCAAGTCGATCAACGACCGCTTCGGCCACAACGCGGGCGACGCGGTCCTGATCGAGGTCGCGCGCAGGCTCAGCAGGGGCGTGCGGGACGGGGACACCGTCGCCCGGCTCGGCGGCGACGAGTTCGTGATCCTCGCCGACGGCCTGGGCAAGGCCGACGCCGAGGACCTCGCCGTACGCCTGCGCAACGAGATCATCCAGCCCATCCGCGCCGAGGGCCGGGCCGCCCGGGTGGGCGCCAGCTTCGGCATCGGCTGGGCGCACTGCGGCATGACGGCGGACGAAGTGTTGAAGTCCGCCGACGAGCGGATGTACGTAGAGAAACGATCTCGTCCCAAACAGCATCGGCGCGCCGGATGAACCGCAGGTCAGTGAGTTGATGCGGTACGAGTCACCCGTTTGGGCCAGCCAGAGCGGGTAGGCTCGCCATTCCACACCCGTATCGCATCCGCCCGCACCTGTTGAGGAGTACCAAGGCATGACGCCCGGCGACAACGGCGCGAGCACGCCCGAGGACGAGGACCCGTTCGGCTACCTGTACGCGGACGGCCAGGCCAGAGGGGCCCAGCCGCCGTCCGGTGGTTACGGCTACCCGAACTCGGTGAGCAGGGTGCGCACGGTCGGCGAGCGCCAGTACGGCCAGCCGCAGGCCCCGTACGGCCAGCAGCCGACCGTCCCGCAGCAGCAGGGCGCCTACGGCCAGCCGAACGCCCACTACCAGGCCCCGGAGACGCTGCCCGGCGGCGCGCCCACCAGCCACCTGCCGGGGCCGCCCGCTCCCGGTCGCCGCGGTCCCAACACCAAGGGGCTGCTGATCGGCGCCATCGCGGTGGTCGCCGCGGTCGTGATCGGCATCGGCGTCGCGATGATCAACGGCAACACGGACGACAAGTCCGGCAACCAGGCGGGTGCCTCCCCGGCCCAGTCGCAGCGCAGCGAGCCGAGCCCGTCGAGCAGCAGCTCGGCGGCGTCGGGGGAGCTGCCGAAGGTCGACGCCGCGGACAAGTCCGTCCAGCTCTCCGGGGGCGCCACCACGGCCTCGGACGTCAAGGGCGCGCAGTCGGCAGGCGGCACGTACGTGGGCGGTCTGAACCAGGTCGGCGCGTCTGTCACCTGGAGCGTGGATGTCCCCTCGGACGGCGCCTACACCGTTTTCGCGCAGTACAGCGCGACTGGCGACGACCAATCGATGACGGTCGCCGTTAACGGCACCAAGTTCGGGAGCCCGTTCAAGCTGAAGAACTACCGGCACGCCGCCGACGGCGACTTCGCTCAGGGATGGACCCACTCCTTCGTGTGGCCCACCCTCAAGAAGGGCAACAACACGATCTCCATCTCCTGCCAGCCGGGCGACAAGTGCAACGTCCTGCTGGACCAGCTGTGGATCAAAAAGGGCCAGGTCCAGAACTAACCCGGCCAAGGTTGCGGTGGCCTCTGAGTCACCGCAACCTGAGCCCGTCTGGTGCTCGCTACGCGACGCGGCCGAAGCCCACACACTTGTCTGCGACCCACACCTTGCGCCCGCCCCAGTCGAGCGGTGTCCAGGTGTTGTGCTCGGCTCCCCCGCTGGAGCACCGGTACGTGCCCCCCTTCTTCTGGCCCTCGCAGAGTTCTCCCCAGCACACGATGCTGTCAGGCGTGCCCTTGCCGAACGCGTGGACGTGAACGACGACGGCCGAGGTGACCGAAGCGGACGCGCGTGCGTTCCAATCGTGAGTGGCAGATGCCCCGACGGAATCGGCATACGCTGCGGGTGCAGTCGCAAGGATCAGACCGGTCACCAGCGCACCCGAGAGCGATGCGATACGTGCGACGCGCTTTGCCACAAGTTCCCTCCGTTTTTGTATGTCCCACCCCTGGTCATTGAGGCGAGAGCTATGACGGCGCCAGTATATGTAAGATGAAAGTTTTATCCCGCAACTCGTCATTAGAAACAGTGCAGTTGTAGACACATCCGCCTGGTGTGGTCCTGGCGCTGGGAAGCATGAACTGCTCACGCAGCAGTCTTAACCCCGGTCACCGCGACCCGCTCCTGCAGCTCCTCGTAGGTCGCGCGGTCGAACTCGCCCGCCGCGGCCACCCGTACGGTCGCCGCCGACAGGGCGGTCGCGCGGGACAGGCGCTCGGGCCAGGGCAGGTTCTCCACCAGGCCCGACAGCAGGCCCGCGACCGCCGAGTCGCCCGCGCCGGTCGGATTGCCGTGCACGCGGGCCGGCGGGGCGGCGCGCCAGCGGCCCTCCGGGGTCGCGGCGAGCAGGCCCTCGGGGCCGAGGGAGGCCACGACCGCCTGGGCCCCTCTGCGCCGGGCGTCCTGCGTGGCGCGCAACGGCTCGTGGGAACCGGTGAGTTCGGCCAGCTCCTCGGCGTTCGGCTTGATGATGTCGGGGCGGGCCGCCACCCCGCGGCGCAGCGGTTCCCCGCTGGTGTCCAGCAGGACGGGCACGCCGGCCGTCCGGGCCGTGCGTATCAGGCCCGCGTACGCACCCACCGGTACCCCCGGAGGCAGGCTGCCGGACAGGGCCACCGCCGAGGCGGTGGGCAGGAGTTCGGCGTAGCGGTCCAGGAAGGCACCCCACTCGGCAGGCTCGATCTGCGGGCCCGGCTCGTTCAACTGGGTGGTGTCGCCGGTCAGATCGTCCACGACGGCGACCGTGCGACGGGTGGGGCCGGCGTTCGGCACCAGCGCGTCGGTCACTCCGGGCGTGGCCGCGAGCCGTTCGCGCAGCACCTGCCCGGTGGCGCCGCCCGCGAAGCCGGTGACCGTGACCCCGTGGCCGAGGGCGGCCAGCACCCGTGCCACGTTCACGCCCTTGCCGCCCGGCCGTTCGATGACGTCGGAGACGCGGTGCGAGGCGTGCGGCCGCAGGGACCGTACGCGATAGGTGATGTCGAGAGCGGTGTTGAGCGTGACCGTGAGGATCACCCGGGCCGACCTCCCCTCGTAGTCCGTGCGTGCCATCGGTTACCGGGGCCCCGATCATGCCAAAGAGACGGCGGTCGGCCCAGTGCGCGGGTCGGCCACCGTCTCTCGACGCCGGGACGGATCAGGGCAGTTGGGGCGCGACCACCCATTCTCCTTGCCGCATCACACCCTTGAGGTCGAACTTCGCGTCCAGCAGGACCAGGTCGGCGTCCTTGCCCGGCTCCAGCGAGCCGATGCGGTCGGACAGGCCGAGCAGCCGGGCCGGGTTGGCGGACAGGGCGGCCACCACGTCCTGGACCGGCAGCCTGTCGACGGTCACCGCCCGCTTGAACGCCCGGTCCAGGGTGAGCGTGGAGCCCGCGATCGAACCGCCCTCCACCAGCCGGGCCACGCCCTCGCTGACCTCGACCTCCAGCGGGCCGAGCATGTACCGGCCGTCGCCGATTCCGGCCGCGTCCATCGCGTCGGTGATGAACGCGACCCGCTCCGCGCCCGCGTGATGGAACGCCAGCTCCAGCGCGGCCGGGTGCAGATGCACGCCGTCGTTGATCAGTTCGACGGTGACCCGCTCGTCCTCCAGCAGGGCGGCGATCGGGCCGGGGGAGCGGTGGCCGAGGGCGGGCATGGCGTTGAAGAGGTGGGTGGCGACCGTGGCACCCGCGTCGATGGCCTCGACCGTCTGCTCGTAGGTGGCGTCCGTGTGCCCGATGGCCGCGATCACACCGTGCTCCGCGAGCAGCCGCACCGAGTCGATGCCACCCGGCCGCTCGGTGGCGAGGGTGACCATCGTGGCCCTGCCGCGCCCCGCGTCGATCAGCTTGCGGACCTCGGCCGGGTCCGGGTCGCGCAGCAGCTCCTCGGAGTGGGCGCCCTTGCGGCACGGGGAGATGAACGGCCCCTCGAAGTGGATGCCGGCGATGTCGCCCTGCTCGGCCAGCTCGCTCAGCAGCCCGGCCTGCCGCACCAGCAGGTCCATCTCGTCCGTGACGGTGGAGGCGACCAGTGTGGTGGTGCCGTGCAGGCGGTGGGTTCGGATGGCCGTCAGCACGTCGTCCACCGTGCCCGAGAAGGAGGCTCCGCCGCCGCCGTGGTTGTGGATGTCGACGAAGCCGGGGACCAGCCAGTGGCCGGTCACGTCGATCAGCTCGGCGTCGGCCGGGGCGGCCCCGGCGATGTGCCGGCCGTCGATCGCCACCTGCCCGTTCGTCACCGTTCCGGTGGGAAGCACCACGTTCGCGCCGGTGAGCACCTGCGGGTACGTCGTGGCTGGTCGCGCAGTTCCCCGCGCCCCTTTCGGGGCGCTGTCCCGCTCGTTGGCCATCAGGTGCTTACCTCCGGAGTCGTAGGGGTGGTCGTCAGCAGGTCCCGCGCGAGCAACCCCGCGCCCAGGCAGCCGGCGGTGTCGCCGAGGGCGGCGGGGACGATGGACGGAAGTTTCTGGAAGGTGACCCGCCGCCGGACGGCGTCCCGAAGCGGCTGGAACAACACTTCCCCCGCCTCGGCCAGGCCGCCACCGATGATCAGCGTGCGCGGGTCCAGCAGGGTGAGCGCGGTGACGAGCCCGTCGGCGAGCGCGTCCACCGCCTCCTGCCAGACCCGGACGGCGTTCGGGTCACCGGACGCGACGGCCTTGGCGCAGTCGGCGGCGTCCGCGTCCGGGTCCCCGCAGGCAGCCGCCCACGCCTCGCTGACGGCGGAGGCGGAGGCGTACCGCTCCAGGCAGCCGCGCTGACCGCAGGGGCAGGGCGTGCCCTGGGGGCGTACGACGATGTGGCCGATCTCCCCGGCGAACCCGTGCGCACCCGCCTCGACCCGCCCGTCCACGCCGATGGCGCCGGCGATGCCGGTGCCCAGCGGTACGAACAGGAACCGGTCGGCGCCCTTGCCCGCGCCGATGCGGCCCTCGGCGAGCCCGCCGGTGCGCACGTCGTGGCCGAGCGCGACGGGGACACCGAGCCGGTCGGCGACCAGGGCGCGCAGCGGGACGTCCCGCCAGCCCAGGTTGGCCGCGTAGACGGCGATGCCGTGCTCCTCGTCCACGATGCCGGGGACCGCGATGCCGGCCGCGGCGGCCGGCTCGCCGTAGCGCTGCGCGCCGTACGCGCGCAGTTCCGCGGCGAAGCCGAGGATCGTCTCGACGACCGCGTCCGGCCCGCGTTCGCGGCCGGTCGCCCGGCGGGCGCGGTGCAGCAGCGCGCCGTCGTCGCCGACGAGGGCCGCCTTCATCCCGGTACCGCCCACGTCCAGGGCGATGACATGTCTCACCACGGCTCTAGTGTGGCCCGCGCACCCGGGAGAGGTCTAGTCCACTCACGTGGTGTAGACCTTACGTGTCCACATATTGAACAGTCAGACAGCAGGGTTGGGGTTTTGAGGGTGCGTCGGTGTACGGCAGGAACGATCGCGGTGGTGTCCGCTCTGGGCATGACGGCGGTCCTCGGCGGCTGCGGGACCACGGGTTCCTCCGACGTGACCCTGAGACTGGTCGCCGCCGACTACGGCGACTCCACCGCCAACAGCTCCAAGAAGTACTGGGACACCCTGGCGAAGGAGTACGAGTCCCAGCACGCCGGGGTGAAGATCGACGTCAGCGTCTACTCCTGGAACGACGTCGACCGCAAGGTCAAGCAGATGGTCGACGCCGGACACGCCCCCGACCTGGCCCAGATCGGCGCATACGCCGACTACGCGGCCGCGGGCAAGCTGTACCAGGCCTCCGACCTGCTCTCCATACGCACCCAGGCCGACTTCGTCTCCCAGCTCTCCGACGCGGGCGAGTGGAAGCACGTGCAGTACGGCATCCCGTTCGCGGCCTCCACGCGGGTGCTCTTCTACAACAAGACCCTCTTCGCCCAGGCCGGCATCACCCCGCCCACCACCTGGAGCGAGCTGGCCGCCGACGCCAAGGCGCTCGCGGACAAGGGTGTGAAGTACCCCTACGCGCTGCCGCTCGGCCCCGAGGAGGCCCAGGCCGAGACCATGCAGTGGCTGCTGAGCGGCGGCAACGGCTACACCGACGACATCGGCACCTACACCATCGACTCCGCGCAGAACGTGCAGACCTTCACCTGGCTGAAGGACGAGCTGGTCGACAAGGGCCTGACCGGTCCGGTCGCCCCCGGCAAGCTCAACCGCGCGGCCGCCTTCGCCGCCTTCGCCGACGGCCAGGTCGGCATGGTCAACGGGCATCCCACGCTGATCCAGCAGGCCCGCAAGAAGGGCGTGAAGTTCGGCATGGTCCCGATGCCCGGCCGCACCGGCAGGGCCAAGGCCTCGATGGGCGTCGCCGACTGGATGATGGGCTTCCGGCAGAACGGGCACGCCGAGCAGATCGGCGACTTCCTCGACTTCGTCTACAAGGAGAAGAACGTCCTCGCCTTCTCCCGCGAGTACGGGCTGCTCCCGGTCACCGGCTCCGCGTCCGACACCATGACCGCGTCGGGCTCGGCCACGGACAAGGACCTGCGCCCCTTCCTCGACGAGCTGCCCATCTCCCAGCTGTACCCGGTCGGCAAGACCTCCTGGGCGGCGGTCAGCGCGGCCGTGAAGAAGAACATCGGGCAGGCGGTCGCCCCCGCCGGCAGCCCCGCCGGAGTCCTGACCCGCCTGCAGTCGACGGCGTCGGCGGCGGACAGCAGCGATGTGAACTGAGCCGGCTGTCGGTGCCCGGCGCTACGGTTGCCCCCATGGAACTGGGCAGCCGTGAGAAGGCCATCCTCGCGCTGGAGGGCCGGGGTTTTCCCGGCCCCGGCGCGAAGGAGCGGGCGATACGCGAGGAGCTGGGCCTTTCACCGGTGCGCTACTACCAGCTGCTCAACGCGTTGCTGGACGACGAGAGGGCCCTGGCACTCGATCCGGTGACGGTGAACCGGTTGCGGCGCGTGCGGGAGGCGCGGCGGGCCGAGCGCTGACGTTCCGCGGCCCAGGCGTGATGCCGGCCCCCGCTGGATACTGTCGCTGTATGGACCTTCTGCCGACCCCGGCAACCCAGGCCGGGCGGGACGGACTCGCCGCACTGCTCGCCAGGCCGCACACCGCAGTGATCGGCCTCGACTTCGACGGCACCCTCGCCCCCATCGTCGCCGACCCCGAGCAGGCCCGCGCCCACCCCGACGCCGTACCCGCGCTCGCCGCGCTCGCCCCCAAGGTCGCCTCCGTCGCCGTGGTCACCGGCAGACCGGCCGAGGTCGCGGTACGGCACGGAGGCTTCGCGGACGTGCCGGGCCTGGAGCACCTCGTCGTCCTCGGCCACTACGGCGCCGAACGCTGGGACGCCGCGACCGGCGAGCTCACCGCACCACCGCCCCACCCCGGCGTGGCCGCGGTCCGCGCCGAACTGCCGGACCTCCTGGACCGGACCGGCGCCGGGCACGGCACGTGGATCGAGGAGAAGGGGCGCGCTGTCGCCGTCCACACCCGCCGTGCCGACGACCCGCAGGCCGCCTTCGAGGCCCTGCGCGAACCCCTCGCCGACCTCGCCACCCGGCACGGCCTGATCGTCGAGCCGGGCCGGCTGGTCCTCGAACTCCGCCCGCCCGGCATGGACAAGGGCGTCGCCCTCCTCGACCATGTCCGCCATGTCCGTCATGTGCGCCGCACCGGCGCCGGTGCCGTCCTCTATGCCGGCGACGACCTCGGCGACCTGTCCGCCTTCGCGGCGGTCGGCAAACTCCGCTCGGACGGCGTACCCGGCCTCCTGGTCTGCAGCGGCAGCACCGAGGTCACCGAGCTGGCGGAACGGGCGGACGTCGTGGTGGAGGGCCCGCAGGGGGTCGTGGCACTCCTGCGCGCGCTGGCGGCCCACATGCCCTGACAGCACGCCCCCCGGGTCACCCGTCGAGCGCGCCGAGCTGGTCCAGGAACCACTGGGCCGGCGGCAGCGCGGTGGCGGCGGCCGCCAGCCGCTTCGAGCGCTCCGCCCGCTCGGCCGCCGGCTGGTTCAGCGCCTCGTGCAGCGCCCGCGCCGTGCCCGCGATGTCGTACGGGTTCACCACGATCGCGTTCTCGCCCAGCTCCTCGTACGCCCCGGCCTCCCGCGACAGCACCAGCGCGCAGCCCTCGTCGGAGACGACCGGAACCTCCTTGGCGACCAGGTTCATGCCGTCCCGGATCGGGTTGACCAGGGCGACGTCGGCCAGCCGGTACGCGGCCAGCGAGCGCGCGAAGTCGTCCTTCACATGCAGCACCACCGGCGTCCAGCCCGGCGTGCCGTACGCGGTGTTGATCTCCTGCGCCACCTGCCGCACCTCGGCCGTGTACTCGCGGTAGACGGCGAGGTCCTGCCGGGACGGGTAGGCGAAGGCCAGATGCACCACGCGTTCGCGCCACTCGGGGTGGTCGTCCAGCAGCTGCCGGTACGCCAGCAGGCCGCGCACGATGTTCTTGGACAGCTCGGTGCGGTCCACCCGGACGATCGTCCGGCGCCCCTCGCCGATCTCCTCCCGCAGCGCGGCCATCCGTTCGTCCACGTCCGCCCGGTGCGCCCGCTCGCGCAGGAAGTCCGCGTCCGCACCCAGCCCGTGCACCCCGATCCGGGTCCCGGACGGGATGCCGGGGCCCAGCACCGCGTGACAGCAGTCGGTGAACGCGTCCGCCCAGCGGTGGGTCAGGAACGCCGCCCGGTCCGCGCCGAGGATGCCGGTCAGCAGTTCGGCCGCGATGTCGTCGGGCAGCAGGCGGAAGTAGTCCGGCGGGGCCCACGGGGTGTGCGAGAAGTGGCCGATGCGCAGATCGGGACGGAGCCCGCGGAGCATCCGGGGCGCGAGGGCCAGGTGGTAGTCCTGGATCAGCACCGCGGCGCCCTCCGCCGCCTCCTCGGCCAGCGCCCCGGCGAACGCCCGGTTGTAGGCCTCGTACGACGCCCACTGCCGCCGGAACTCCGCGTCGAAGATCGGCTCCAGCGGGGTCTGGTACAGCATGTGGTGGACGAACCAGAGCACCGAGTTGGCGATGCCGTTGTACGCGTCCGAGAACACGCTCGCGTCGATGTCGAGCATCCGCACCCGCTGCCCGCCGGTGTCCTCGTCCGGCAGCAGCCCGCCGCCCGCGCGGCGCACCGCCTCCCGGTCGCCGTCGCCCAGCGCGGCGCACACCCAGACCGCGTTGGCGTCGGAGCCGATGGCGGACAGCCCCGAGACCAGGCCGCCGCCACCCCGTTTGGCGTGCAGCGAGCCCGCCGCACCGTCGGGGCGTACCTCGTACGAAACCGGGCCGCGGTTGGACGCGACCAGCACCTCAGCACCGTGCGTGGAAGCCATGAGTCTCAACCTAGCCCGGCCCGGAAACGCTCAAACGTACGTGCCACCCCCCGAGGGGGCTGTATACAGCCGTTTCTCGTGCGCGCGTGCGCCGCTCACGCCACCCGGCGCGCCGCGTACTCCGCGATCTCGGTCATCGGCGGCCGCTCCTCGGTGTCCACCGAGTAGGTGCGCGGCTCGAACCCGTCCGCACTCCGCTCGAACTGGGTGAGCGCCGGACGGACGAGGTGGCCGCGGGCGAGCCTGAGCTGCGCCGTGCGGTAGATCGCCGCGGCCATGCGGCCCAGCGCCTGCCCGTCCTGGTGCCGGTGCTTGCGCACACCCACGTCGACCTGGGCCAGCGCGTCCAGGCCCACCAGGTGCAGGGCGTCCACCAGCATGCCCAGCTCGACGCCGTACCCCACCGGGAACGGCAGCTGCTCCAGCAGCGAGCGACGGGCGGCGTACTCGCCGCCGAGCGGCTGGACGAAGCCGGCCAGCTGTGGCCAGTGCATGTTCAGCAGCGGGCGGGCCATGAGTTCGGTGACCCGGCCGCCCTGTCCGGCCGCGCCGGCGAGCGGACGGTCGTACATGGCCTTCACGAGGTCGACGCCCGGGTCGGTCAGCAGTGGGCCGACGATCCCGGAGACGAAGTCGGAGGAGAACTCCCGCAGATCGGCGTCGACGAAACAGACGATGTCCCCGCCGGTCACCAACAGGGAGCGCCACAGGACTTCACCCTTACCGGGGACGGCGGGGATGCGCGGCAGGATGTCGTCGCGGTGGACGACCCGCGCGCCGGCGGCGGCGGCGACCTCGGAGGTGCGGTCGGTGGACCCGGAGTCGACGACGACGATCTCGTCGACCAGCGGGACCTGCTGCATGAGGTCGTGACGGACGACCGCGACGATGTCGCCGACCGTCTCCTCCTCGTTCAGCGCGGGCAGGACGACGGAGACGGACTGACCGGTGCGCTGCTTGGCGGCCAGTATCCGGTGCAGGGGGCGATCGGCCACGGACCAGGAGCGGGTGGCCAGCCAGCGCTCGACTTCTTCCAGCACGGTCTGCGGCTCCTCACTGTCGCGATCACATGTGGTGACACGGTGTGATCCATCTCGCGGTTCGGACGACTATCTCAACTGTCCTGGCCTTCGGTTACAGTCTTGAACAACGCCGATGACCATCGCATGTCGGGGGTCAAGAGCGTTTACAACCGCATACCGCTCATCCAGAGGGGCAGAGGGACACGGCCCGATGAAGCCCCGGCAACCCCCCTGAGCCGAACTCGTTCACGCGAGGCTCCCGGTCAGGGAAGGTGCCAAATCCGTCTCACGGCGAGGTGCGTCGTGAGGAAGATGAGGAGAAAGGGCCTCGCCTCCATGGCTGTGCAGACAGTTGCAAGCACCAGCAATCCCACCGTAGACCTCGGCCCCGCAGCGGCCCTGAGCTGTCGCGAGTGCGGTCACCGGGTGCCCCTCGGACCGGTGTTCGCCTGCGAGGAGTGTTTCGGCCCGCTGGAGATCGCCTACGACTTCTCCGCCTACGACACCGAAGAGCTGCGCAAGCGCATCGAGGCGGGCCCCGCGAACATCTGGCGCTACGCGCCCCTGCTCCCCGTCCCCGCCGACGTGGCCGACAAGCCCAACATCAACCCGGGCTGGACCAAGCTCGTCAAGGCGGACAACCTCGCGCGCGAACTGGGTGTCACCGGCGGGTTGTATGTGAAGGACGACTCCGGCAACCCGACGCACTCCTTCAAGGACCGCGTCGTCGCCCAGGCCCTGGAGGCCGCCCGCGCCTTCGGCTTCACCACCCTCTCCTGCTCCTCCACCGGCAACCTGGCCGGCGCCGTCGGCGCCGCCGCCGCCCGGGCCGGCTTCCGCTCCTGCGTGTTCATCCCGCACGACCTGGAGCAGGGCAAGGTCGTCATGGCCGCGGTCTACGGTGGCGAACTCGTCGGTATCGAGGGCAACTACGACGACGTGAACCGCTTCTGCTCCGAGCTGATCGGCGACCCGGCCGGCGAGGGCTGGGGCTTCGTGAACGTCAACCTGCGGCCCTACTACGCGGAGGGCTCCAAGACCCTGGCGTACGAGATCTGCGAGCAGCTCGGCTGGCGGCTCCCGGACCAGATCGTGGTCCCGATCGCCTCCGGCTCCCAGCTCACGAAGATCGACAAGGGTCTGCAGGAGCTGATCAAGCTCGGTCTCGTCGAGGACAAGCCGTACAAGATCTTCGGTGCCCAGGCCGAGGGCTGCTCGCCGGTGTCGACCGCGTACAAGGCGGGCCACGACGTCGTACGGCCGCAGAAGCCGAACACCATCGCCAAGTCCCTGGCCATCGGCAACCCGGCCGACGGGCCGTACGTCCTGGACATCGCGCGCCGCACGGGCGGCGCGGTGGAGGACGTGACCGACGAGCAGGTCGTGGACGCGATCAAGCTGCTGGCCCGCACCGAGGGCATCTTCGCCGAGACGGCCGGCGGCGTGACGGTGGGCGTGACGCGCAAGCTCGTCGAGAACGGCGTCCTGGACCCGTCGCTCACCACGGTCGTCCTCAACACCGGCGACGGCCTCAAGACCCTGGACGCGGTGGCCGGCACCGGTCTCACCGCCACCATCCGCCCGACCCTGGACTCCTTCCGAGAGGCTGGCCTCGCATGAGCGTGACCGTTCGCATCCCGACCATCCTGCGCACCTACACGGGTGGCCAGGCCGAGGTCGCCGCCGAGGGCGCGACCCTCGCCGACGTCATCGAGGACCTGGAGAAGAACCACACCGGCATCGCCGCGCGTGTGCTGGACGACCAGGGCAAGCTGCGCCGTTTCGTCAACGTGTACGTCAACGACGACGACGTCCGCTTCGAGCAGGGGCTGGAGACCGTGACCCCCGACGGCGCCGGTGTCTCCATCATTCCGGCCGTCGCCGGGGGCTGATAATTACCTTCGGTAACCGCGGTTACCGATTGTTCATCGAATGGCCTCCTCCGTGAGAGAAACGGAGGGGGCCATTCTGTGTGATTGAGCGCGGTACAGTTGGGGAACGCGTTCCGGACCTGCGGGTCGCAGGCCTCGGAATCATGCCGTACGCCCGACAAGAAACAGCCAAACTGTGCGGGTTTTATGCGGCTTTTGAGCCATTTGCGGGGCCCGACTTGCCCTGAATTCAGCCGAATTCTCGGCAGATTCCGGACCGGGCTCGTCCAGAATTCTCGTCCGATTGACCTGTTGCAGACGGCAGTTGGACAGATACATTCAGCCGCGGTCGACGCGTTCCGGCGCACGCCCCCGACCAATGGGGGGTGAGGTCTGACCCGGGTCCGCGAAGTGTGGATCTGTGCAAGGGCCAGTAATAGGGGAGTTAGGCATGGCTCAGGGCACCGTCAAGTGGTTCAACGCGGAGAAGGGGTACGGCTTCATCGCGGTCGACGGTGGTGCGGATGTTTTCGTCCACTACAGCGCGATCCAGATGGACGGATACCGCACCCTGGAAGAGGGGCAGCGGGTCGACTTCGAGATCTCGCAGGGCCAGAAGGGCCCGCAGGCGGACATGGTCCGGCTGGCGACCAGCTGAAGCACGCGTCGACACAACACCGGCGTACATCACGTTCATCCCGTTCGTCCGCGAAGGGCCCGCACCGCTCCGGTGCGGGCCCTTCGTGCTGCCGTTCCCTTCCGAGGCGCTTGCACTCGCCATGCCCGAGTGCTAATCATTGGCGTTAGCACTCTGAAGGTGAGAGTGACAATGAAGGACCGGGTCGGTGAGGCCCGCAGGCCGGGTGGGGCAAGGAACCACGAGGCCGGTGAGCCGTCCGTCGCGGGCGCGGGCGCGGTCCGAAGGAATCACCCCCAGTCCTGGAGGGACCACTTCACATGGCCAAGATCATCGCGTTCGACGAGGAGGCGCGGCGCGGCCTCGAGCGCGGCATGAACCAGCTCGCGGACGCCGTGAAGGTGACGCTCGGCCCCAAGGGCCGCAACGTCGTCCTCGAGAAGAAGTGGGGCGCCCCCACGATCACCAACGACGGTGTCTCCATCGCCAAGGAGATCGAGCTCGAGGACCCGTACGAGAAGATCGGCGCCGAGCTGGTCAAGGAAGTCGCCAAGAAGACGGACGACGTCGCCGGTGACGGTACGACCACCGCGACCGTGCTCGCCCAGGCCCTGGTCAAGGAAGGCCTGCGCAACGTCGCCGCCGGTGCCAACCCGATGGCTCTGAAGCGCGGTATCGAGAAGGCCGTCGAGGCCGTCTCCGCCGCCCTGCTGGAGCAGGCGAAGGACGTGGAGACCAAGGAGCAGATCGCCTCCACCGCGTCCATCTCCGCCGCCGACACCCAGATCGGCGAGCTGATCGCCGAGGCCATGGACAAGGTCGGCAAGGAAGGCGTCATCACCGTCGAGGAGAGCAACACCTTCG
Source organism: Streptomyces sp. NPDC044061 (assembly GCF_056434305.1). NCBI lineage: Bacteria > Bacillati > Actinomycetota > Actinomycetes > Kitasatosporales > Streptomycetaceae > Streptomyces > Streptomyces sp. NPDC044061. The sequence continues at coordinate 15,246 of NZ_JBWKFL010000018.1, forward strand.
GCCTGGAGCTCGAGCTCACCGAGGGCATGCGCTTCGACAAGGGCTACATCTCCGCCTACTTCGCGACCGACATGGAGCGCATGGAGGCGTCGCTCGAGGACCCCTACATCCTCATCGCCAACTCCAAGATCGGCTCCGTCAAGGACCTGCTCCCGCTCCTGGAGAAGGTCATGCAGTCGGGCAAGCCGCTGCTGATCATCGCCGAGGACGTCGAGGGCGAGGCCCTGTCGACCCTGGTCGTCAACAAGATCCGCGGCACCTTCAAGTCCGTCGCCGTCAAGGCCCCGGGCTTCGGTGACCGCCGCAAGGCCATGCTCGGCGACATCGCCATCCTCACGGGCGGCGAGGTCATCTCCGAGGAGGTCGGCCTCAAGCTGGAGAACGCGACCCTGGACCTCCTGGGTCGCGCCCGCAAGGTCGTCATCACCAAGGACGAGACCACCATCGTCGACGGTGCCGGCTCCTCGGACCAGGTCAACGGCCGGGTGAACCAGATCCGCGCCGAGATCGAGAACAGCGACTCGGACTACGACCGCGAGAAGCTGCAGGAGCGCCTGGCGAAGCTCGCCGGCGGTGTCGCGGTCATCAAGGCCGGCGCCGCCACCGAGGTGGAGCTCAAGGAGCGCAAGCACCGCATCGAGGACGCCGTCCGCAACGCGAAGGCCGCCGTCGAGGAGGGCATCGTCGCCGGTGGTGGCGTGGCCCTGCTGCAGACCACCAACGTCTTCGAGAAGCTGGAGCTCGAGGGTGACGAGGCGACCGGCGCCCAGGCCGTGAAGCTCGCGCTCGAGGCCCCGCTGAAGCAGATCGCCGTCAACGCCGGCCTCGAGGGCGGTGTCGTGGTGGAGAAGGTGCGCAACCTGACCCCGGGCCACGGCCTGAACGCCGCGACCGGCGAGTACGTCGACCTGGTCGCCGAGGGCATCATCGACCCGGCGAAGGTGACCCGTTCCGCGCTGCAGAACGCCGCCTCCATCGCCGCGCTGTTCCTCACCACCGAGGCCGTCATCGCCGACAAGCCGGAGAAGGCCGCCGCGGCCGCTCCGGGCGGCATGCCGGGCGGTGACATGGACTTCTGATCCTTCCGAGGATCGGCACCAGTCCGTATCGACGAGGGCGGCACTCCCTGTCCATGACAGGGGGTGCCGCCCTCGGGCGTGTCCGGGATCACGCGGCGCCCGGCCGGGGTCGTGGAATGTGATGCCGCGCCTAGGCAGTTGCTTCAGACAGTGCAACAATGCGCGCGCACATACCAATCGGTTTACAAGAGTCATTCCCAGGAGCCCCCACGTGACCGTCACGCCCCCCGCCTCCCGCGCGGCCCAGATCCTCTCCCGCCCGACCGTGCTGGGCGGCCTCACCGTCCCCAACCGGATCGTGATGGCCCCGATGACCCGGATGTTCTCCCCGGGCGGCATCCCCGGCGAGGACGTGCTGTCGTACTACGCCCGCCGGGCCGCCGCCGGTGTCGGCCTGATCGTCACCGAGGGTACCTACGTGGGCCACGAGTCGGCCGGGCAGAGCGACCGCGTGCCCCGGTTCCACGGCGAGGAGCAGCTGGCGGGCTGGGCGCGGGTCGCCGAGGCGGTGCACGCGGCGGGCGGCACGATCGTGCCGCAGCTGTGGCACATCGGCATGGTCCGCAAGCCGGGCGACCAGCCCTTCCCGGACGCTCCCGCCGTCGGCCCCTCCGGACTGCGCATCGGCGCCACCGAGGCCACCGGCAAGGCGATGGACCGGGCCGACCTGGACGCCGTCATCGGCGCCTTCGCCGAGGCCGCGGCCGACGCCGAGCGCATCGGCTTCGACGGCGTGGAGCTGCACGGCGCCCACGGCTACCTCCTCGACCAGTTCCTGTGGGCCGGCACCAACCGCCGCACCGACGCCTACGGCGGCGACCCGGTGACCCGCAGCAGGTTCGCCGCCGAGATCGTGGCGGCGGTCCGCGAGGCGGTCTCCCCCGAATTCCCGATCCTCTTCCGCTACTCGCAGTGGAAGCAGGACGCCTACGACGCCCGTCTCGCCGAGACCCCCGAGGAGCTGGAGGCGATCCTGACCCCGCTGGCCGCCGCCGGCGTCGACGCCTTCCACGCCTCCACCCGCCGCTACTGGCTGCCCGAGTTCGACGGCTCCGACCTGAACCTGGCCGGCTGGACGAAGAAGCTCACCGGCAAGCCCGTCATCAGCGTCGGCTCGGTCGGCCTCGACGGCGACTTCATCAAGGCGTTCCAGGGCGAGGGCTCCCCGGTCATGGGCATCGACAACCTCCTGGACCGCCTGGAGGCCGAGGAGTTCGACATGGTCGCCGTCGGCCGCGCCCTGCTCCAGGACCCCGAGTGGGCGGCCAAGGTGCTCGCCGACCGCCTCGACGAGCTGAAGCCGTACGACGCCGCCGCGCTCAAGACCCTGAGCTGAGCCGCGAACGGGACCGCCCGCCTAGAGGTTGCCCATGGGCTCGATGTCGACCTGGACCGGAGTGCCCCAGATCCGCAGCACCTCGTAGTCGGTGAACTCGTGCACGAGCCGGTACGCCATGGCGGGCCGGGACCCGCGGCGCTGGGCGGCCAGGTACGCCTCGGCCTCGCGCCGGTCCCGCCGGGGCGTCCCGCACAGCTGCCACTCGCGGCCGTTCCACGCCTCCGGCAGCCACCGCTGCTGGGGCTGGGGCCGGTCGGCACGGACGCCGTAGCGGGAAGGGCCGGAGGAGGGCGCCTCCGTGGTACGGGGCCTGCCGCCCTGGAACTCCGACCGCCGGGCGGCCCGGCGCCGGGTCTCGCAGAGCAGGCACAGGTCGGGGGCGCTCTCGTCGACGGGCCCGTGCGGGTGCTCGGGGCACCGGGTCGTGGCAGCGCCGCCCTCGACGCTCTCCTCGAGCAGGTCGAGGGCGCGCCGCAGATCGGCCTTGATCTCGTGCAACCGCGCGTCCGGGGTGTCGGCCGTGAGCGACTCCCCGTGCTCCCCGAGCACCCGGAGAGCCCGGCCTAGGGCGGTGAGCTGGGCGTGGTTCATCGTTCGACGGTAGCGCCCCGGGCGGCCGGGGTGGACGTGTGCCCCGGAACGAGCCGATGTGCTGCCGCCGTTCAGCCGCCTTGGTGGACGAGATCTCCTCGCCGCACGCGTTCGCGGCCAGGGCGGCGGCGCGCCTTCCGGGCCGCGCTGGTCGGGAGCGTCTTCAGCATGCCCTGGGCCATGAACCGTCCCGGTGCCGCGTCACGCCGACGCGGCCACCCGGGAGCGGCGGGCGAAGCCGAAGAAGTACGTCGCCGCGAACCCCACGGCGTACCCGGTGAGCAGACCGCCCCCGTAGACGGCCGCCGTGACCCCGGGGCCCCTGTTGCCCGCCAGCAGCGGGAACAGGGCCCAGCCCGACGGGCCGATGGCCGTCGCCCCCACCTTGTCCCCGAGCATCGCGAAGAACCCGACGAAGGCCCCGCCGGCCGCCCCGCCCGCGCACGCAGTCACGAACGGGCGGCCCAGCGGCAGGGACACCCCGTAGATCAGCGGCTCGCCCACGCCCAGCAGCCCTGCCGGGAGTGCCGATCTGATCGTCGTACGCAGAGAGACGTCGTGGCGCAGACGGACGTACACCGCGAGTGCCGCGCCCACCTGGCCCGCGCCCGCCATGGCGAGCAGGGGGAGCAGGACCGTGTAGCCCTGCTGCTCGATGAGGGTGGTGTGAATCGGGATCAGGGCCTGGTGCAGGCCCAGCATGACGAGCGGCAGGAACAGACCGCCGAGGACCAGCCCGGCCGCGGCCCCGGTCGTGGCCAGCAGCCAGTTCGCCGCCGTGCCGATGGCCGAGGCGACCACGCCGGCCGCGTACATCAGGCCGTACAGCGTGACCAGGCCGGAGACGAGGACGGTCACCGTCGGGGTGAGGAGGACGTCCAGCGCTCCCGGCACCCGGCCCCGGCACCACTTCTCCACCCGAGTCGCCAGCAGGGCCGCCGCGAGCGCGCCGAGCACGCCACCCTGGCCCGGCGCCAGATGCATTCCGAACGCCGTCACCTTCGCCACGCCCGGGTGGACGACGACCGCGGCCACCGCGCCGCCCAGCACCGGCGTGCCGCCGAACTCACGCGCCGTGTTGTATCCGACGAACACGGAGATCAGGGCCATGAAGCCGGAGGCGACGGCGGCCAGGGCGGGGGTCAGGCCGGGCAGCCACCCGGCGTTCACCAGCAGCCCGTTGAACCCGGCCAGGACACCGCAGCCGATCAGGGCGGGGATGAGCGGCACGAAGACGGCCGCGATCCGTCGCAGGGCGGCCCTGAGCGGGCCGGCGCCGCCCGGCCGGGGACCCGCTGTGGACCGGGCTGTCCGACCGGCGCCCGTTCCTGCCGCCGCTCCGGCAGCGACGTCCGCGCCCACGCCGGGCACGGCGCCACCGGTGGCCGCCTCCGCCGCGCCGGCCCCGGCCGGCACGGCCGCGACGGTCCCGGCCGCCACACGTGCCGAGACCTCCGCCGTGACCGCGTCGACCGCTCCCGGCCCGAGCACGATCTGGTACGACACCCCCGCCGCCACCACCCCCAGCACCCCGGGCAGCGCCCGCAGCGCCTCCTCGTCCACCGCCCCCGGATCGGCGAACTCCAGCCGGAGGCGGGTCATGCAGTGGGCGACGGACGTGACGTTCGCGGGGCCGCCGACCCGGGCGAGGACGGCGGCCGCGGTGAAGGCGTGGTCGTTGTGCACGCCTCGAGCGTGCGGGTCAGGAGCCCGCGACCGCCAGCGCGGCACGCAGATGGCCGCCGGACTCCTCCAGAAGGCGGGCGGCCGTCGGGCCGTCGACGCCGGCGAGGACGGCCAGGATGGCGTTCTTCACCTCGCCGCCCGACTCGGTGAGCGCCTTCTCGATCTCCTCGTCGGGGGCTCCCGTGGCCAGCGCGACGATACGGCGGGAGCGGGCCCGCAGCTTGTCGTTGGAGGAGCGGACGTCGACCATCAGGTTCCCGTAGGTCTTGCCCAGGCGGATCATCGTGATCGTCGACAGCATGTTGAGCACCAGCTTCTGGGCCGTGCCCGCCTTCAGCCGCGTAGAGCCGGTGATCAGTTCGGGGCCGACGACGACCTCGATGCCGTGCTCGGCCGCGGCGGCGAGCGCGCTGCGCTCGTTGCAGGCCAGCCCGACGGTCAGCGCGCCGAGCGCCCGGGCGTACTCGACCGCGCCGATGGCGTACGGGGTGCGGCCGGAGGCGGAGATCCCGACGACGGTGTCGTCCGGGCCGAGCTTGAGCGCCTCGAGGTCCCGGCGGGCCAGCTTCCTGGAGTCCTCGGCGCCCTCGACCGAGGTGACCATGGCCTCCGGGCCGCCCGCGATCAGGCCGACGACCTGTGCCGGGTCGGTGTTGAAGGTGGGCGGGCACTCGGAGGCGTCGAGCACCCCGAGCCGCCCGGCGGTGCCGGCACCCGCGTACACCAGGCGCCCCCCGCGCGCCATCCGCTCGGCGACGGCGTCGATGGCGGCGGCGATCTCCGGCAGCCGCGCGGAGACGGCGGCGGGCACACCCGCGTCCTCGCCGTTCATCAGCCGCGCGATCTCGAGGGTCGGCAGCCGGTCGATCTCGGCGAGATCGGGCCGGAAGGCTTCGGTGGTCAGGGACTCCAACTCGTTGCGCAGGTCATGGGAGGTCATGGGGGGTGGCTCTCTCCGATTCGCGTGCTCTGAACTCACCTGGGGCTGGTGCGGTGCCGGTGTGCCAGCGCCTCGTAGGACGCCGCCAGCGCGGGCGCCGCGCTTTCGTAGGTCCGCTGCGCCACCCCCACGAACAGGCAGTCGACCACGAGGAGTTGACTCGTCCGTGAGGACATCGCGGCGGGCCGCAGCTCGGTCTCCCGGGAGGTCGACGTGGTCAGTACGTGGTCGGCGTACTGCGTCACCGGCGAGTCGGGTCGGCCGGTGATGGCCACCGTCGTCGCCCCGTGCTCGAACGCGACACGCAGCGGCTCGATGACGTCCCCGGTCGAACCGGAGTGGGTGATGGCGATCGCCACGTCACCCGAACGGAGCTGCACCGCGTTGGTCACCGCGAGATGCGGATCGCTGTGCGCGTGGGCTATGAGCCCTATCCGCAGGAGCTTCTGCGTGAGGTCCTGGGCGACCAGACCGGAGGCGCCTATGCCGTACACGTCGGTGCGGCGGGCGCCGGCCAGCGCGGTGACGGCGGCGCTCAGCTGGGCGGTGTCGAGTCCGGCGGCCGTGTCGGCGAGGGTCTGCTGCTCCTCGTAGGCGAGTTTGGCGACGACGTCGGCGATGGGATCGTCCACCGCGATGTCCGTCGTGATCGCGGGTGCGCGGCCCGACTGCTGCTGCGCGGCCAGTCCGGCGAGGGCGAGCCGCAGGTCGCGGTAGCCGGGGTAGCCGAGCAGGCGGGCGGTCCGTACGACCGTCGCCTCGCTGGTGCCGGTCAGTTCGGCCAGGCCGGTGACCGTCAGGGCGGCGCAGCCGGCCGGGTCGCTCGCGACCGCCTCGGCGACCCGCTGCATGGACCGGGTCATGGAAGGGGCGAGGGTGCGCACCTTCGCGGCGAGCGAGCCCCCGGGGCCTCCGAAAATTTCCTTCACATCCTGGGTCACCAATGAAAGATATTTTCGGTTCGGTGTCGAGGTCAAGAGTGCGCACAATGGGACCATGCAGTCCCTAACACCTCTTGAGCAGGCGCTGCACGCCGCCCGCGCGCTGGTGCTCGCCGACCTGGTGGCGGGCGGCGTCGCCGAGGCCGACGTGGTCTCGCTGGTCGAGGACTCCGTGGTGCAGCGGCGCTGGTGGGTCGAGCAGTGGCCGGACGGCGCCGACTACCTCGCCGGGCTGATCGCGCAGGACGTGCAGGACGCGTTGCTGGAGCGGTACGGCCGCTGGCCGCTGTGCCCGGTGTGCGGCTCGGGCGACCCGCACGCGCTGGACGTGGAGCCGGAACTGGGGTCCGACCCGCACTGGGTGTGCCACGAGTCGGGCGTGAAGGTGGCCGCGGTGGGCTCGCTGGGGCAGGCCTCGGGCGGGGCGCGGTCCTCGTGAGGCGCCTGTGACGGTGTACATCGACCCGCCGTCCTGGCCGGGCCACGGACGCATGTGGTCGCATCTGGTGAGCGACGTCTCGTACGACGAACTGCACCTTTTCGCCGCGGCGTTGGGCGTGCCCCGGCGGGCCTTCGAGCGCGACCACTACGACCTTCCGTCGCACCGGCACGCGGACGCGGTGGCCGCCGGGGCGGTGGAGGTCAGCAGCCGCGAGGTGGTGCGGCTGCTGCGGGCCTCCGGGCTGCGCCGGCCCAAGGGACTCGCTCAGCGGCGCAGTTCGTAGGCCAGTTCCTCGCCCTCCTCGCCGTCCTCACTCACCTGGACGAACCCGACCCGGGTGAGCACCGCCTGGGAGGCGCTGTTCTCCCGTGCGACGGTCGCGAACAGCGAACGGACGTCGTCCCGGGCCAGCGCCCACCGCACCAGTGTGCGCACGGCCTCGGTGGCGTAGCCCTGGCCGCGGGCGCCCTCGACGAGGTCGTAGCCGATCTCCACGCGGCCGTCCTCGTCCGGGGCGCCGTGGAAGCCGATGCCGCCGACCGCGCGGCCGTCCTCGTTCCGTACGAGGGCGAAGACACCGAACTCGGGGCGGTGCACGCCCCCTTCGTACGCCTTCACCAGGAAGCCGGCGGCCTCCCGCGTGCCCTCGTACGGGCCACCCTCGATCCACTCGAAACCGCCGTCGCCGCCGACGCGCAGATCGCGGGCGGCGGCCGGGCGGATGCCGGTCAGCGTGACGCGTTCGGCGGGGATGACCAGGTTGTTCTGCCAGTGCCACTCGGTGACCGGGGCACGGCCGGGCAGCTCGCCGCGGCCGGTCGCCCACAGCAGGGTCTGCCAGGCCGCGGGGCCGGGCTGGACGTGCGGGAAGAGCCAGGTCAGGACGGACTCGGCGAGTTCCTCGGACGGCTCGTAGGCGATCCCGAGGCCCTCGGCGATGTCATGGGTGTGCAGCAGTACCTCGGCGACACCCATCGCGGCGAAGCCCTCGCGGTCGGCGCTGCCGAACGGGTACGGGTGGAAGGCGCGGACCCCGCGCGGGGCGGCCCGGACGGTGGCGGCGAGCAGGGTGCCGGTCGACCGGATCACGTCCAGGACGCCCGCGTTGTCGGCGTCCTCGGCGACGGCGACGTCGAAGGGCAGGCGGCCCTGGGCCCCCGTGACCAGCCGGCCCGCGTAGCCGATCATGTCGCTCGCGATGTGCTCGGCGGCCTCGCGGCAACTCCACTCCAGCCGCCCGGCCCTGACGCCCTTCCAGTCCCGCTCCGCCGCCGTGCCGAGTGCCGCCACGCAGCCCTCGACGGCCTCGATCACATCGTCCCCGTTCATCGATCGCATGGGCGAACCCTAGGGCCGTGACCCCGTCAGGTCGACAGCATTTCCAGCTCGGACGCGAGGTTGTAGCGGGCGGTCGGCTCCCAGCGCTCCTGGCCGTACGGGGTGTGGAACAGGCGGGGCAGGTCGAGGAGTTGGCGCAGGATCGCCGAGCGGCCCTCGCGGAAGGCGTCGCCGGGTACGAAGTGGTACTCCTCGCGGACCTCGGCGGTGTAGACGGCGTACGCCGACGGAGGTGCCGCGAGGACCGCCAGGTCGGCGTCGCACAGGACCTGGCCGTCGCGGTCGTCGGCGGCCGGGTCGTGGGTGACGGTGAGCCGGACCAGGCGGGCCACCTCCTCCGTCTTCGCCGCCGGCACCCCGGCCTCCGGCAGCGCGCGCTCGGCGAGGTGCGCGGACCGCTCCTCGTTCTCCGAGCGGTCCGGCAGGTAGACCGCGTCGTGGAACCAGGCGGCCAGGCGTACGACGTCCGGGTCGGCCGCGTACTTCTCCAGTACGTCGACGTGGTCGAGGACCGCGGTGAGGTGGGCGAGCGTGTGGTAGCGGCGCTGCGGCTCCTGCCAGCGGGCGAGCAGGTTGTCGGCGTAGGGGGCGGGATCGGGGCCGGCGCCGGGGGCGCGGGCTCCTTCCAGGGCACGGGCGAATCGGAGGCGCAGGGCGTCGAGGTCGGCCATGCGCTCATTCTCCCGTTCGTCCGTGGCGGGTGGCGATTCCTTCGTGACGTGCGCCGGACACGCACCTAGCTTGGGGCCCATGACTGACGTACACGACGTACCACGCGACCCCGAACTCCCCGGCCGGCTGCTGCGCGTCGAGCGGGACGCCCTGATACCGCTGCTGCGGTCGCGCGCGGACGCGGACTTCGCGCTGCCGACCACCGCGTGTCCGGGGTGGACCGTGCGGGATGTGCTGGCGCACTGCTCGGCCGCGCTGATGCGGGTGGTGGGGAGCCGGTTCGAGAAGGGGGTGTTCTCGCCCGAGTCCAACGACCGGGACGTCGCCGAGCGCGCCGGGTGGACGAACGCGCAGGTCGTCGACGAGCTGGAGCGCGGGATGTCCGAGGCCGGGCCGGTGATCGCCAAGGCGGGCGGGGTGCTGGACGTGATCGCCCTGGGCGAGTGGGTGCACGCCGGTGACGTGCGGGACGTGCTCGGGACGCCGGGGGCGTACGAGGGTGCCGGGCTGCCGGACGCGCTGACGCTGCTGGTCCGCGTCACCCGGGAGAAGGGGCACGTGCCGCTGCACGCCGACCTCGACGACATGGACGAGCCGCTGCGGCTGGGCGCCGTGGCCGCCGGTGGCCCGCCGGCCCGGTTCATCGGCGACGCCGCCACGCTCGTCCGGCTGTACGCGGGGCGGCCCCTGGACGGGGCCGCGTACGAGCTCGCGGGGGTGGAGGCGGGGGAACTGAACATCTTCGGGTGAGCGGCACAGCCGCACGGGCGTAGTCTTGGATTGGACTAGACCTGTAGTCGCGGATGAATGGGGTGCCATGAGCAAGCGTGCGGTCCTGGAGGTGATCGCCCTCGATGTCGAGGACGCGGTCGCTGCCCAGGCGGGAGGCGCGGATCGTCTGGAGCTGGTCACCGACATGGCCGCCGACGGGCTCACCCCGGCGGCCGCCACCGTCGCCGGGATCCGGGCCGCCGTCGACATCGACCTGCGCGTGATGCTCCGGCTGGTGGACGGGTTCGCGGCGGGAGACCCCGAGGAGGTCGACCGGCTGGTCCGGGTGGCGCACGAGATGCGCGACGCGGGCGCCGACCAGTTCGTGCTCGGCTTCCTGGACGCCGGGGGCGGGGCGGACCTGGCCGCGGTGCGGCGGCTCGTGGGCGCGCTGGAGGGCTGCCACTGGACCTTCCACCGGGCGATCGACCGCACCGCCGACCGTGACGCCCTGCGCCGGCAGCTCGCCGGCATGCCCGGCCTGGACACCTACCTGACGGCGGGGGCCGCCGACGGCGTGGACGAGGGACTGCCCACGCTGGTCGCCGAGGCGGCGCTCGCCGGGAAGCCCGGTTACGAGCAGCAGATCATGGTGGGCGGCGGACTGCGCCTCGATCATGTGCAGCGGCTGCGGGCCGGCGGGATCGAGGCGTTCCACATCGGCGGGGCGGCCCGCCCCGACGGGTGGCGGGGGCCCGTCTCGGCGACGGCGGTCGCACAGTGGCGGTCCGTGCTCGACGGGGATGCCGTCCGGCCCGCGCTCAGCCCGGCCTAGCCCTTCCCACCAGCCCCTGCGGGCGGAACGCCACAGCGCCCTAGTCGGCGAGCTGCGCCGGCAGGGGCGCCGTGTGCGTCACGATCAGTCCGGACACCGCTCGGGTCAGGGCCACGTACAGCCGGCGCAGTCCCGTCCGTTCGTCCGGTTCGCCGTCGACCACCGCCTGCGGCTCGTCCAGCACGACGTAGTCGTACTCCAGGCCCTTGGCCAAAGACGCCGGGACGAGGGTCAGCCGGGTCTCGCGCGTCGTCTCCTCACCCGGGGCGAGATGGCCGATCCCGGCGGCGGACAGGGCCTCGGCGAGTGCCGGCACGCGGGCGTCCGCCGCGATCAGGCCCGTCGAACCCTCGTTGCGCAGCAGCTCCTCGCAGGCGGCGACCACCGCGGCCGTCTCCGTAGTGGTACGGACCTCGAAGAAGCCGGGGTTCTCACGGACCGAGGCGACCGGGGTGAGGCCGGGCGCGATATGGGGCAGGAGGCGGGAGGCGTAGGTGATGACGTCCGTGGGGACGCGGAAACCGGCGGTCAGCTCCTCGATGAGCCCCTCGCGCTTGCCGAGGTGGGCCAGCGCCTCGTCCCAGCTCCGGGTCGCCCAGGGCGTGGTGCCCTGCGCCAGGTCGCCGAGGACGGTCGCGCTGCCGGTGGTGCAGCGGCGGCCGACGGCCCGGTACTGCATGGGGGAGAGGTCCTGCGCCTCGTCGAGGACGACATGGCCGAGCGAGTGGGTGCGCTGGATCAGGTCGGTCGCCTCGTCGATCAGCACCGCGTCCGCGGCCGACCACTTCGCCGACTTCACGCTGCGCACCTGCTTGGCCCACAGGACCGTCTTCCGCTCGTCCTCGTCCAGGATCCCCTCGGCGTGCTCGGCGAGGAACTCGGCCTCCGTCAGCAGGCGCAACACCAGCTTCGCCGGGTCCACGGCCGGCCAGACCGCCTTCACGGCCGCCTTCACCGCGCTGTTGCGGGCGACCGAGTCCTGCACCCGGTCGTCCGGTGCCTCCCCGGCCCGCTCCATCTGCACCAGCACCGCGTGCGCGATCCGCTGCGGCAGTGCCTCGCGCGCGGCGCCGTAGCGGATGTCCCGGTCCAGCAACTCGCGGACGATCTCCTCCAGTTCGTAGGCCGGCACCCGCCAGCGTCGCGAGCCGCGCACCACCATGACCGGCTCGATGGGCATGGTCACGTGGGAGTACAGGGCCCGGCGCAGCACCTCGGCCATCCGGGCGTCGCCCTTGACGATCGCGGCCGCCGCGTCGTCCGCGCCGCGCACCTCCACATGCCCGACCAGGTCGTCCACCGTCGCCTGCTGCACGGTCAACTCGCCCAGCGCCGGGAGGACTTGCTCGATGTAGTGCAGGAAGGACCGGTTCGGCCCGATGACGAGGGTGCCGGTGCGGGCGAGCCGCTCCCGGTGGGCGTACAGCAGATAGGCGACGCGGTGCAGGCCGACGGCCGTCTTCCCGGTGCCCGGGCCTCCCTGCACACAGACGGTGCCGCCGAGACCGCTGCGGACGATCTCGTCCTGCTCCGGCTGGATGGTCGCCACGATGTCCCGCATCGGACCGACGCGCGGCCGCTCGATCTCCTGCTGGAGCAGCTTGCTCGTGGTGGCAGCCCCCGACGGATCCGCCGGGTCGGACAGGTGCTCGTCCTCGTACGCGGTCAGGTCGCCGCCGGTGTAGCCGAAGCGGCGGCGCAGCCCGATGTCCATCGGGTCCTTCTTGGAGGCGCGGTAGAACGGCTGCGAGACCGGGGCGCGCCAGTCGATGACCATCGGGTCGCCGTCGGCGTCGTGCACGTGCCGCCGCCCGATGTAGAACCTCTCCCCCTCCGCCCCCTCGGCCTGCTGGGCGCCCGGTGCGTGCAGGTAGTCGAGCCGCCCGAAGAAGAGGGGGGTGTCGCTCAGGTCGGCCAGCGCCTTGATGCGCTCCTCGATCTGGTGGGCGAGCACCGCGGCGTTGACCCAGTTCGCGGTGACGTCCTGGATGTCCAGTGCCTCGACGTCCTCGCGCATGGCGCGCAGGGCGGAGCGGGAGGCGGTGAGGTGCGAGCGCTCCCGGGCGAGGGGGTCGTCGAGCGGCGGGCGGGCGGACGTGGACAAGGGGGTGCCTCCGGAATCAGCTGTTCCATCACGGGGCCATGACTGGGGCATGACCGAGCCGCCCGGTTTCCGTGCGGGCGGCGGCACTCCGCTGGAGGGAGGCGGGCAAGAGCGGAGATTTTAGACGAGGCGCTGGGGACGGGCCAACGAATTATTCGTGGAGGCACCCGCGGGCCGGACCATCTGGGCCTCCGCCAGCCGCCGGTACACCGAGCTGGCGGTGAGCAGTTCCTCATGGCGTCCGCAGGCGGTGACGCGGCCCTCGTGCAGGACGACGATCCGGTCCGCGTGCTGGACCGTGGAGAGCCGGTGCGCGATGACGAGGACCGCGCACTCCCGGGTGATGTCCTTCAGCGCGGCGGTGAGCGCGGCCTCGTTGAGGGCGTCGAGGTGGGAGGTGGGTTCGTCGAGGAGCAGCAGCGCCGGGCGGGTGAGCAGGGCGCGGGCCAGGGCGACGCGCTGCCGCTCGCCGCCCGACATGGTGGCGCCGTGTTCACCGACGGTGCCGTACAGGCCGCCGGGCAGCCGCTCCGCCACCTGCTCCAGCCGGGCCAGCCGGAGAACCCGGCGCACCTCGTCCTCGGTGGCGTCCGGCCGGCCGTAGGTGATGTTGTCGTGGAGCGTGCCGCGGACGACATGGCTGTTCTGGTCCACGATCGCGAGTTGGGCCCGGCAGGTGGCGCGGTCGAGTTCCGTGGTGGGGCGCCCGTGGAAGCGGAGCACGCCAGCGTCGGGTTCGTGGAACCGGGCGATCAGCGCGAACACCGTGCTCTTGCCCGCCCCGGAGAGCCCGACGAGGGCGACCTGCCGATGCCGGGGCACGGTGAAGGAGACCCCGCGCAGCACCGGCCGTTCCGGGTGGTAGGCGAAGTGGACGTCGTCCAGCGCGAGCGCCGGTACGTGCGCGGACGCGTGCCCGAGGGGTGGGCCCGCCGGGCCGCCGGGCTCCACGGGCAGGTGCAGGATCTGCTGGACACGCAGGTGGGCGCCCATGCCCCGCTGGATCAGACCGGCCGCGCGGAACACCGACGACAGGGGTACGACGAGGTAGGAGGCGTACAGCAGGAACGCGACCAGATCGCCCAGGGAGTGACCGTGGCCGTGCACGCGCAGGCCCCCGACGACGAGGACCAGGAGGAAGGAACCCTGGACGGCGAGTTCGACGGCCGAGCTCATGACCGCGGCGAACTTCGCGGTACGCACCCCGGCGGCGCAGGCCTCGTCGACGCGGGCGCCGATGCGGACCGCCTCACGCTGCTCGGCGCGGTACACCCGGACCATGGACAGGGCCCCCAGGGCCCGTTCGAGTTCGGCGGCGACGGCGCCGACGGACGACTGCATGCGCTCCGAGGCGCTGCGGATGCCCCGGAGCAGCACGGCGACCACGACCGCGGCGGTGGCCACGGTCGCCGTGACGAGCAGCAGCAGCAGAGGGTCGATCCACCCCATGAGGGCCAGCGCGCCGGTGGCGACCAGGGCCCCGGTGACCAGGTCGACCAGCGCCTGGGCGACCACCTCGCGCAGCAGGGTGGTGTCGGCGGTCACCCGCGCGATCAGGTCACCGCCGCGCTGCCGGTGGTACTCCCGCATCTCCAGGCGCAGCAGCCGCCCCACCAGGTCGTGGCGCAGCTGCCGTACGACGCCTTCGCCCATCCGCTCGAGCAGGAACCGGCCGGCGGCGCCGGTGGCGGCCTCGGCGGCGAACAGGGCGGCGAGCAACAGCAGTGGCGGCCACACGGGCTGCTGCCCGCTGCTCGCGTCCACCACCCGCCTGGCCAGCAACGGCTGTGCGAGCCCCAGCGCGGACGCCACGAGGGTCAGCGCGGTGGCCAGGGCGATCGCACCGCGGTGCCGGGCGGTGAGCCGGTGGACGGCGATGATCGCGGCCCGCGTGGACCGGTCCGTGCCCTCCGCGGCCCGCTCGCCGCTCGCGTCCTGCGCGGCCGTCCCGGACGGCCCGCCGGCGGTGTGCTCGGCGGCCCCGAGGCGTTCGTCGCTCGTCGTCATCGGGGCATCGGACCGATGGAGATCAGCCGGGCGAAGTAGCCGTCGGGCATGTCCTCGCCCACCAGTCGGCCCTCCGCCTCGATCCAGGCGTGTGCGGTGAACGGCGGTACGACGCGTACCCCCGTGCACCAGGTCGGCCACGTGCCGCCGACGCGGCACAGGAGGGCGGCACCGAGGGAGCGGGGCAGGCAGCCCTTGGGCCCGGCGCAGCGCAGGCTCACCGCGCACACGGCGTCGCGGGCGCGCCGGGCCTGTGCCGCGGTCGCCGGGGCGGCGCCGCGCCGGAGCAGGCCGAGGACCGCGCGGATGTGGCGCGGCGGCAACAGCGAGAGGACGACGGCCGGGGCGAGGACCACGCGGGCCACGAGCCGGCGGCCGAGGGGAACCCCGCGCGGCCGCTCCAGGGCACTGGGCGTCGTCATTCGGCCAGCCCGCCGGAACGCAGCTGCTGCACCAGCGCGGTGACGTCGGCGTGTGCCTGCTCGGGGTCGACGTCGAACGCCTGCGTGACGGCGGCCGCCGCGTCCGCTTCGTCGCCGCCCTCCATGAGCGTGTCGACCACCAGGGTCGCGGTCGGGTTCAGCTCCCAGTACTCGCCGGAGCGCTGGTCGAGGAGGACTGTGCCGTAGTCGGTCTTCGCGGTGCAGACGTCGGCACCGAACCGCAATGCCATGACGGCTTTCCTTTCTCTCTTGTCTCTCTTGTCTCTCTTGTCTTTCTTGTCCCTCTTGCAGTCCGTGTCTCTGTTCCCGCCTGTGATCCCGGGTCAGTTCCGCGCGTCGTGCGTCGTACGGCCGAGCGCGCGCAGCCACACCTCGACCGAGATGGTCGAGTACAGGACCGCCTCCCGCAGGTGCCGGGTGGCGGGGCGCTCGGCCAGGCGGCGCAGCGCGGCACCGTCCACCAGCCCCATCCGTTCCAGCCGCGAGTCCTCCCACAGCGCCATGAGGTCGCCGCGGTGCTCGCGCAGCCCGTCGGCCGCGTCCATCGAGGCGCTGGCCTTGGTGGTCCGGCGCAGGCACTCCTCGGGCACGATGCCGCGCATGGCGGCGGTCAGCAGCGGCTTGTACTGCCAGGGCGAGACGCGTTCGTCGGGGCGGACCGCGAGGGCGGCCTCGATGACCCGGTCGTCGAGGAACGGCGAGGCCATGGGCAGCCCGCAGCGGGCCGCCATGTGGTCCCACTGCCGGATGATGCGGGTGCAGTTGCGGATCTGTTCCAGGTCGGCGTGGAGTCCCCGGTCGGGGTGCAGAGGCTGCGTCCGCCGGGCGGCCGTGCGCAGCGCAGCACGGGCCAGGTGCTCCGCCTGCGGGCTCACCCACTCGAACAGGCGGGGCGGCATGCCCCAGCCGAGGCTGGTGGCCACCGTCGGCGGCAGCGGCTCGCGCACCCGATTCTCCGTGTCGGCCAGCCAGGTGCCGTAGGGCCGTGAGTCGGCCAGGGCGCCCAGCATGGGGCCGAGCGGCCACTGCCACAGCGCCTTGAAGCCGCGCAACTGCCGCAGCGCGAACAGCGGGCGGCGCCGGGCCAGTCGGTGGTAGTACGCCTCGGAGCACCAGGCCACGTGGTCGCCGCCGATGCCCGTCAGGTGCACCCGGCTGCCCCGTTCGGCCATCGCCGGCAGGTGGTGCAGGACGCGCGCGCGGTCCATGACGCCGATGGTGGGCTCGTCCAGTACGTCGTCGATGGCGAGCAGTCCGTCGTAGACGAGGGGAGAGGCCTCGGCGTCCCAGACGACGTGCTCGACGTCCGGCAGGGCGGCCGCGGCCCGCCTCGCCCAGTGCAGGTCCGTGTCGGCGGGGTCGCGTCCGGGCCAGGTGGAGGCGACGACGTGGGCCGGTGAGCGGTCGGCGAGGAAGCAGACGGAGGTCGAGTCGAGACCGCCGGAGAGGTCGCAGCTGACCGTGCCGCCGTGCCGGGTGCGGGCGGCGACGGCCTCACCGAGGGCCTCGCGGACCAGGGGAGCGCCCGTGCGCAGCGGGACGACCGGTTCCGGGGGCGTCCACCACCGGGTATGGCGTGCGCCTCGTCCGTCCGGCGCGAGCATCAGCGCCTCGTGCGGGGCGACCGCGGTGACCTCGGGCCACAGCGGCTCGTCGAGCAGGGGGTGCGGAACGGGCCAGAGCAGCCGCACGGCCAGACGTTCCGGCGCCGGCTCGGCACCGAGTGCGGCGGCCAAGACGTCCGCCCGCGTCGCGGCCACCCGGCTGCCGCGCACCAGGGCGTGAAAGACGAGTCGGAGGCCGGAGGCCGTGCCCTGCACCCGGATCCGTCCGTCGAGGGCGGCGACGAGATGGCAGCTGCCGGGCAGTGAACGGGCCCACGCGTCCAGTGCGGCGAGATCGCGCAGTGAACGGGCGACCCGTTCCAGTTCCTCGCCGTCGACGGTGACACAGCCGACGAGGGCGAGCGCGGCGGGACCGACATGTGCGCTCACGATCTCCTGGTCGTGCCAGTGGCCGACGAGCCAGGGCCGGCCCGAGGGGTGTGCGAGGCTGCGTGTGCCGGGACGGGCGAAGGAGCGGGCCACGGCCGCCGCGTCCGCGCGGTCGGCGAAGACCGCGAAGTGCGCGTCGCCGTGGCCCGTCCCCGCACTTGCGTGCAGATCAGTCATGACGTCGAGACGGAGACCGTCGCTCGTCCGCCGTTCAGTTCTTGCTCAGGATGAGACGGTCGTTGCCGTGCCGCTGCAGGAGCCCGGTCTCCTTCCGGAAGGAACCCAGACGGACGAGGGTCGGTGCTTCGTAAGCCTTCTTCATGACCTGTTCTCCCTACGGGATCTCTCCGCCCATCGAGGGCGGCGTGTCACCAGCTAGCCGGGGAGCGGAGTGGCACGGCAAGGCCCGGGAAAACGGTCGTACTGTCTGCAAAATCTTTCCATTGGTGGAGCGTTCGAGCGCTGAACGGGAGCCTCTCCGGTGGCTGCCCGCACCTCGCAGGTGCCGGTGGCGTGTGCCGAAGGAACGTTTCCTGGTGGACGCCGGTCCGGCGGGGACACCCCGATCGGAAAGGGGGGGCGTGGGAGGGATCCGAGGGGCGTACTCGGACGCCGGCCACGATTCCGGACCGGGCCCCTAGGGGACGAAGCCGACCGGCGTAGGGGGAGCGCTCCGCCCGGAGGGGTACGCGAAGGGCCGAGAGTCTGGCCCTGGAGACCGATGCCGACCACGCCGTGCGAGAGCGACTATGAAGACATGAGCGCAGCAACCATCCATCCAGGTCCTGTCCGGCCGCCCTCCGGGGCCACCGCCGTCGTGGACGGCCCCCGTCACCACCTCCTGGGCAACGCCCTGCGTGCCGTCAAGGTGTTCGTGGAGGCCGCGTTCGGTGTCGTGATCCTCGGTGAGTACGGCGAGGAGGCGGGCGTACGTCGTAAGTGACCGCATAGGGTCGCTTCCGTGCCGAAACGGACGGTGGTGTCCTTCCTTTTCCTCGCGGTCTCCCTCTGTTCCTTCACCTTCCTGTGCGTCCTCCAACGGGCCCAGATGGCCGACCTGCTGGTCTACCGGGCCGAGGGCGCGGCCGTGTTCCACGGCGGCGACCTGTACGACTTCACGGTCACCGAGTGGCGGCTCCCGGCGACCTATCCGCCGTTCGCGGCGATCCTCTTCGTCCCCACGACCTGGCTCACCGTCCCGGCACTGAAGGCGGCGTTCCTGGCGGGCAACGCGCTCCTGCTCGCCGGCCTCGTCGCCCTCTCCGCCCGGCTGGCCGACCCCGCCGCCCGGCTGTCCCCGCCGCTGCTCTGCACGGCCACCGCCCTCGTCCTCTGGCTCGAACCGGTCTTCCAGACGCTCCTCTTCGGCCAGATCAACCTCGCTGTCACCTGCCTGGTGCTGTGGGACCTGACCCGCCCGTCCGGCGCCCGCACCAAGGGCCTGGCGCTCGGCCTGGCGACCGGGATCAAGCTCACCCCGGCGGTGTTCGTGGCGTATCTGCTTCTGCGCGGCCGCTTCCGGGAGGCGGCCACGGCGGTGGCCGGCTTCGCCGGGACGGTGCTGCTCGGCTTCCTGCTCCTGCCCGTCGCGAGCGCCGACTTCTGGACCCGGCGCCTGTACGAGACCGGGAGGGTGGGCAAGGCGTGGATCGTGGACAACCAGTCCCTGCAGGGCCTGATCGCCCGAGTCCTCCACGACCCCGCCCCGGGTCCGGCCTGGGCGCTCCCGGCGGCGGTCGTGGGAACGGCCGGCCTGTATCTGGCGGCCCGCGCGGGTGAGGAGCGGCACGGCATCCTCCTGGCCGCCGGCGCGGCCCTGCTGACCTCCCCGATCAGCTGGTCCCACCACTGGGTGTGGTGCGTGCCGCTCCTCGCGGTGCTCCTGGCCGAGGGCCGGCTTCGGCTCGCGGCCCTCACGGCGGCACTCTTCTCCGCCCGCACGATGTGGCTGCTCCCGCACGAGGGCGGCCGGGACCTGCACCTCGCCTGGTGGCAGCAGCCACTTGCCTCGCCGTACCCGTTGCTGGTCCTGGCGCTGCTGGCAGCGGCGGCGCTGCGGCCGCCGTCCTCTCAGCCGGTGCCCTCGGCCAGGATCTCGTCCGCGTCCACGATCCGGTAGGCGTAGCCCTGCTCGGCCAGGAAGCGCTGGCGGTGGGCGGCGAAGTCCTGGTCGATCGTGTCGCGGGCGACGACCGAGTAGAAGTGGGCCTGGTGGCCGTCGGCCTTGGGACGCAGCACGCGGCCGAGGCGCTGGGCCTCCTCCTGGCGCGAGCCGAAGGTGCCGGACACCTGGACGGCGACCGTGGCCTCGGGCAGGTCGATGGAGAAGTTGGCGACCTTGGAGACGACCAGCACGCTGATCTCTCCCTCGCGGAACGCGTCGAAGAGCTTCTCGCGCTGCGCGTTGGACGTCTCACCCTTGATCACCGGTGCGTTCAGATGCTCGCCCAGCTCGTCCAGCTGGTCGATGTACTGGCCGATGACGAGGATCTGCTGTCCGGCGAACCGGCGGACGATCGCCTCCGTGACCTTCCGCTTGGTGTCGGTGGTGGCACAGAAGCGGTACTTCTCCTCCGTCTCGGCCGTCGCGTACGCCAGCCGCTCGGAGTCGGTCAGGTTGACGCGGACCTCGACACAGTCGGCGGGCGCGATGTAGCCCTGCGCCTCGATCTCCTTCCACGGCGCGTCGAACCGCTTCGGCCCGATGAGGGAGAACACGTCGGACTCGCGGCCGTCCTCGCGGACGAGGGTCGCGGTCAGGCCGAGGCGGCGGCGCGCCTGCAGGTCGGCGGTGAACTTGAAGACGGGCGCGGGCAGCAGGTGCACCTCGTCGTAGACGATCAGGCCCCAGTCCCGGGAGTCGAAGAGTTCGAGGTGCGGGTAGACGCCCTTCCGCTTGGTCGTCAGCACCTGGTAGGTGGCGATGGTGACGGGGCGGATCTCCTTCCTCGTCCCGCTGTACTCGCCGATCTCGTCCTCGGTCAGCGAGGTCCGCTTCACCAGCTCGTGCTTCCACTGCCGGGCGGAGACGGTGTTGGTGACGAGGATGAGGGTGGTGGACTTCGCCTGGGCCATGGACCCGGCGCCCACCAGCGTCTTTCCGGCGCCGCAGGGGAGGACCACCACACCGCTGCCGCCGTGCCAGAAGTTCTCGACGGCCTGCTTCTGGTACGGACGCAGCGCCCAGCCGTCCTCGAGCAGCTCGATCGGATGGGCCTCGCCGTCCACGTACCCGGCGAGGTCCTCGGCCGGCCAGCCCAGCTTCAGCAGCGTCTGCTTGATCTGGCCGCGCTCGGAGGGGTGCACGGCGACGGTGTCCGGGTCGATCCGGGCGCCGACCAGCGGGGCGATCCGCTTGGACTTCAGCACCTCCTCCAGCACCGGCCGGTCGGTGGTGCTGAGGACGAGCCCGTGCGCGGGGTGCTTGGTGAGGGTGAGCCGCCCGTACCGGTCCATCGTCTCGGCGATGTCCACGAGCAGCGCGTGCGGCACGGGGTAGCGGCTGTACTGCACCAGCGCGTCCACGACCTGCTCGGCGTCGTGCCCGGCGGCGCGCGCGTTCCACAGGCCGAGCGGGGTGACCCGGTAGGTGTGGATGTGCTCGGGGGCCCGCTCCAGCTCGGCGAAGGGCGCGATGGACCGACGGCAGTCGTCGGCCCGCTCGTGGTCCACCTCGAGCAGCAGGGTCTTGTCCGACTGGACGATCAGCGGTCCGTTCACCTACGCACTTCCCTTCGGCACGGCCAAACGTCCAGTGTGCCCTACCGGCGGATGATCAGGGCGGGGCGCTGCAACCATGTGCCTGCGGCGCGGGTCTTCAACCGGGGGAACGGCGCGTGGGGCGCGGTCCGGGAGGGAGCTCGGGGCGATGTCGGTACGCAGGTGGGGGACCGGCCTGGGGGCCACGGCGGTGCTGGTGGCGACCGGGGTGTGGGTGGTGCGTTCGGCGGGCGTCGACGAGCACCTGTGGGGCGAGGTGCGGCCGGTGATCGAGGCCCGGCTGGTGGCCGACTCCAAGGGCAGCGGGTACGGGGAGACGCAGCCCGCTCTCCGGGCGCAGTGGTTCTGCGGGGCGAAGGCACGGGACCTCGATGAGAAGGACGGCGTCGTACGGGCGGGCGTGACCACGTTGTGCATGGAGTACGGGGTGCGCGAGGGCGCTCTCGTGGAGTGCTCCGGCGCCGACGTCCCGCAGGTGGTGCGCCTGAAGCGGGACACGGACGGCGGCTATCGCGTGGTGTCCCGGGAGGAGGCGCCGGACGGCGGCGGTTCCGGGAAGTGGGTGGCGGACCACTTCGGCCTCTTCGCCGAGCCCGGCCCCGCGGACCCGGTACCCGACCTGGAGACCGCCGCCCGCAGGCACTTCGGCCTGCCCGCGAACGCCCCGGTCAAGGACTGCTAGGACTGCTAGCCCCTGTAGGACCTGTCTCTTGCCGGAGGCGCGGGGCCAGGCACGCGTATGTGCGGCGTTGTCATCACGCGCCGACTCCCGACGCTCGGCCTCGCTCGCGCGGGGGCACCCCCACCGCGTCGACTCCCTCCTCCGCGCGCTGAGGTCGGCCAGGAGGCTCCGCGGCTCGGGACCGGCCCGATCCGGAAAGAAAGGCCCTAGTCCTCCGCCAGCTCCGCCACGCCCGTGACGCGGTGCAGCGGGTACGTCCGTACCTCGTCGGCCGTGTGGTCGTACGCCGTCACGAAGCCGCCCTCGACGCGGATCGGGGCGATCACCCGCTGGCTGGCGGTGCCCTCGGCGTTGACGTAGCCGATCCACAGGGACTCGCCGGTCAGCACGGCGGCCTGCATGGTGGCCAGCGTCTCGGCGGACGAGGTGCGCGGCAGCTCCCCGCCGGTCGACCGGCTGCCCGACGGCTTGCGCGGGGCCGTCGCGGCCAGGTCGCCGGCCCGGATCGCGCGGATCGCGGCCGTCAGCAGCGTGGCGTCGGGCGGCGGCGGGCCGTCCGGCACCGGCTCGGGCGCGGTGCGCGGCGGGGTGCGGTGGGCATGGGCCCGGGCGACGAGCACATCACCCTCGGCGGACTCGGCGGCGGGCGCGAAGCCCATCGCGCGCAGACCCTCCAGCAGCGTGGCCGGGTCCGACTGGGCGGCGAGCACGGTCGGGGCCAGACGGCGCAGCCCCAGGGCGGGCGCCCGCTTGTCGGCGAGGATCTCGTTCAGCAGGGCGTCGTCGTCGCAGCGCACGTACGCCGAGGCCGCGCCCACCCGCAGATGGCCGTGCTTGCGTGCCACGTCGTCGATCAGGTACGCCAGCGGCTGCGGGACGGGCGTCCGGGAGTGCGCGGTGAGGAAGGCGTGCAGGTCGGCGGCGGTCCGGCCGGCGTCCAGGGCACGGCGGACCGAGGCCGGGGTGAAGCGGTAGACGGTCGCCCCGCCCTTGGACTCGACGTCCGCGAGGACCCCGAGCATGTCCGCGAGCGGACGTCGCAGCGGGCCGGGGGCCACCGCCGTCAGGTCGGCCTGCAGCAGCACGTGGTCCAGGGGTTCGGGCAGCAGGGGCGCGAGGAGCCGGACGGCGGCCGCCGTGGCGACGGACTGCTCGACGGACGGCAGCGGTTCGACGGGTGCGACCGGGCGGTGGTGCACCGGAAGCTTGTCGCCGGGGCCCGAGGGCTCCGGGGAGCCGGCCCCGGCCGGTGCCCCGGACGGGGCACCGAGCAGCGCCCGCCCGTGTGCGGACAGCACGCCCCGCCCGGTGACACCGAGCATCTCCGCCTCCGAGAGGGTCCAGCGGGCGAGCCGGGAGCGCAGGTCGTCGTCGCCCTCGCGCTGTTGGCCGCGCAGCGGCCGTTCCCAGCGCAGCCTCGCCAGCACCGACTCGACCGTCGGCGCCGCGCCCGCCGGCAGCCCGGCCAGCAGGGTCAGCACCCGGTGCCGTACCTCGGACGCGGCGGACCGGTCGAGGCCCGGGCCCAGCGCGGACAGCGTGCGGTCCTTCGCGTCCCGTCCGCCGACCAGCCCCGAGGTCCGGGTGGCCGCCAGCCAGGCCTCGGCGAGCCGGGACCAGCGCTCGGCGGGGGGCCGTTCCAGCCACTCGTCGTAGGCGGGGGTGGCGGCGTACCGTTCGTCGGCCTCGCCGTCGGAGGCGAGCAGGCCGGCCGCGTACGCCAGCTCGACCCAGAAGGCGGCCACCGGCTCGGACACGTCGAGGGCGACGGCGGTCCGCTTCAGGTCCCGCACGCTGAGCCCGCCCGCCCGCAGCACGGCCGGACCGCCCTCGTCCCAGTCCTTCAGCAGCTCCTCGACGGTGGCCAGCGCGGTGTACGCCTGCCCGGCCGCGGTGGCGTCCACCACCTGGGGAGCGTGGGTCGCGGCCGGTTCGACGGCGGGCGGCAGCGGCTCGGGTGCGCGGTGCGCGAGGCCCTCGCGCAGGTGCAGGGCGACCTCGCGGGGCAGGACGACCGTGCCGGGTGCCGTGGGCAGCAGCAGGCCCCGGTCCAGCAGCCAGCGCAGGTGGGCGGCCGGATCCGCGGTGACCTGCCCGTACGGCGGTCCCCACACCAGTCGGGAGAGCACCTCGAGGGAGGCCTCCGGGGCCCCGGCGAGCAGCGCGGCCATGCCCTTCCGGTCGGCGAACAGGGCGGCGAGCGCGGTCGCGGCGGAGACCGAGTCGTGCGTCGAGGCCAGCCCCGCGGTGGCGACGATCTCCTGGATCCGCCCTGGGGACATGCCCGCGCCGGCCTCCTGCACGGTCGGGCCGAGCCCGGTCGGTGAGGGGTGCTGCGGGGTCGGCGCGAGCAGCTCCCGCGCGGTGCGCACCAGCCGCAGCCGTTCGTCGTCGCCCCACACCAGAGCCTGCTCGCGCAGGGTGGCGACGGCACGGGGCAGCGCGGCGGCGACGCTCTCGTCTCCGGCGTCCCCCGCCATCAGACCGAGCAGCGTCCCGTACGAGGCCGGCTCCGGGGCCACGGCCAGGGCCTCCGCGGTCTGCAGTGCGAACCGGTCGAGACGCTCCAGCGCGCGCAGCACCGAGGCGCGGGTGCCGGCGCGGGTGGCCAGCTGGGTGAGGTCGGTGGGGACCGGGGTGATGAGATCGGGTCGGCTGCGCAGGAGCGCGGCCAGCGAGACGTCGTCCCGCGCGCGGAGCGATTCCGCGAGGGAGCGGGGAGCCGACGGAGGTGTGTGGGCGCTGCTCATCCTGCCCACGGTACCCGGAGGGCGGCCGGACGAAGGGGTGTTGTAGGAGGGCCCGCCCGCGCGGGCCCGGCCCGGACCCGTGTGGGGGCACGCACGCGGTACCTTCGTCCGACGGGGTTTCACCACCGCTGCCCCGGAGGGGTTTCGTGGGGATCGAGAGCGACCAGGTCGTCTACGAGTATCTGAGCCGCGTCGGGGACGTCGCTCAGCAGCGGCAGCTGCCGTCGGCCGCCCGCATGCGGCTGGTGTCGGAGCTGCGGAACGAGATCGACCGGCGCCGGGCCAAGGCGCCGGTGGACAGTCCCGCCGCCGTGCGCCGCATCCTGGAGCGGCTGGGCACTCCGGACGAGGTGGTCGAGGCCGCCGGCGGCAGCGCGGGCGCCCCCCAGCCGCGGACCGCCTCCGTGCCCGTGCAGCCCGCTTCCCCGGAGCCGCCGGACCGGCCGAAGGGGCTGCGCAGGGTCGTACCGCGACCGCGCCCCGCCGAACACGAGACAGCCGCCCGGCAGGACGCTCCGGCCCCGCCGCACCTCGCCGCCGCCCACGAGCTGGGGGACAGCGCCCTGGAACCCGACTGGTGGCGGGTGGAGGGCAGCCCGTTCGGGTCGGCGGCCGGTGACGCCGTACCGGGGTTCGTCGGAGGGGTGGAGATCCCCGACCTGCTCAAACGCCCCGCGAAGGAGACGGAGGAGAAGCCCGGGCCCGAGCCGGAGGAGCCGCCGGAGGCGACCGGGCGGCCCGCCGCCCCGCGCCGCCGCCTCTTCACGCGCACGGCCCCGGCAGGCGCGCCCCGCCGTCTGCTCCCCAGCCCGGCCGCCGGCTGGACCAACCCCCTTCTGCTGCTGGCCGCGGCCGCCCTGGTCGCCGGTGCGGTGCTCGGCAACTGGTTCGCGCTGCTCCTCGGCTGGCTGATCGCCTACGGCTCGCGGCGGCTGACCCCGGCGGAGACCAAGTGGGCGGTGCTGGGCGTGCCCTCTCTCGCGCTCGCGGCCGGTCTGGTCTGGCTCTGGGGCCGTGACAACGGCCGCTGGGGCACCCCCATCGCCCAGGGCCACATGAACGACGCCCTGGCCGAGACCTGGCCCTGGGTGGTCCGGGGCGCGGCCGTGGCCTCGGCCCTCTTCCTGGTGTGGCGCTCGCAGCGCAGGAGTTAGGACCGGTCCGGCGATTGGGACGCCGGGGCGGCGACGCCGGGCGGCCCGGCACAATGTCCCTCATGACCGCCACGCCCGCCCTCACCGTCGGCTTCGATCTCGACATGACGCTCATCGACTCCCGGCCGGGCATCCGCGCCTGCTATCTGGCGCTGGCGGAGCGGACGGGCACGTACATCGACGCCGATCTGGCGGTGACCCGGCTTGGGCCGCCGCTCGTGGACGAGTTGGTCAACTGGTTCCCGGCCGAGGAGGTCGCCGTGATGGCCGACCTGTACCGGGAGATGTACCCGTCGAAGGCGGATAGCCGCCACGCCCGCCATGGCGGGCGCGCGGGAGGCGATCGAGGCGGTGCGGGCGGCCGGCGGGCGGACGATCGTGGTCACCGCGAAGTACGAGCCGAACGCCAAGCTGCACCTGGCCCACCTGGGCATCGAACCCGACGTGGTGGTGGGCGACCTGTGGGCCGAGCAGAAGGCGGAGGCCCTGCTCGAGTACGGCGCCGGTGTGTACGTCGGTGACCACGTCGGGGACGTGCGCGGAGCCCGTACGGCGGGCGCCCTGTCGGTCGCCGTGGCCACCGGGCCGTGCGACGGCGAGGAGCTGCGGTCCGCCGGGGCGGACGTCGTGCTCGACGATCTGTCCGCCTTCCCGGTCTGGCTCGCCGGCTACCGCGAGGCGCCCCGCGCCTGACGCCGGCCGGCGGTGACCGAGCGCAGTACACCCGCCCCGGCGATCAGGAAACCGACGGCCATGAGCATGCTCAAGCCGAACATGTAGGTCGGAAAAGGCTTCGTTCCGAGGAACAGCGGTGCCACGGTGACGAGGGTGGCCACGGCACCGATGAAGAACACGACGGCACCGACGCGGATCAGTCGGTCACCGGGCCCGGCGGAATTCGTTTGGGTTTTGTCACGCACCGGACCAGGGTAGTTCCCAGCCCGAGAGAACAACCGGGGGACGTCTTGTCACCCGCCCGAAGAGCATTAGCCTTGTTAGCGCTTGGTAGCGGCGGGTCACCCTCGACCCGCTCCAGTGCTATCAGAGCCGTTTCCGAAGTAGTTTTCCCGACGAGTACGAGGACGAGGACAGACGTGCCTACCGGCAAGGTCAAGTGGTTCAACAGTGAGAAGGGCTTCGGCTTTCTCTCCCGCGACGACGGCGGTGACGTCTTCGTCCATTCCTCGGTTCTCCCCGCCGGAGTCGAAGCGCTCAAGCCGGGACAGCGCGTGGAGTTCGGCGTCGTCGCCGGTCAGCGCGGCGACCAGGCACTTTCCGTGACCGTGCTCGACCCGACGCCGTCCGTCGCGGCCGCGCAGCGCAAGAAGCCGGACGAGCTGGCCTCGATCGTGCAGGACCTGACGACCCTTCTCGAGAACATCACGCCGGGACTGGAGCGGGGCCGCTACCCGGAGAAGGCCTCCGGGAAGAAGATCGCCGGCCTGCTGCGCGCGGTCGCCGACCAGCTGGACGTGTGACGCGCGGGGGGTGTGACCCTCAGGGAAATGCGAGCGCATCCGGGCCGAGGGGCGGTACCAGCCCCTCGGCCGCCGCACGCGTGAGCAGCCCGCGGATCGCCGCATAGCCGTCCTCGCCGAGGTCGGCGGTGAACTCGTTGACGTACAGCCCGATGTGCTGGTCGGCGACGGCCGGGTCCATCTCCTGGGCGTGCTCCATGACGTACGGCCGGGAGGCCTCCGGGTCGTCCCAGGCGGCCCGCACGGAGTCGCGGACGGACGCGGCGAGGCGGCCGAGGGTCTCCTCGCCCAGCGAGCGCCTGGCGATGATCGCGCCCAGCGGGATCGGCAGTCCGGTCGTGCGCTCCCAGTGCTCGCCCATGTCGGCGAGCTTGTGCAGCCCGTAGTTCTGGTAGGTGAAACGGGCCTCGTGGATGACGAGCCCGGCGTCCACCTTGCCGTCCCGCACGGCCGGCATGATCTCGTGGAACGGCATGACCACGATCTCCCCGACCCCGCCGGGCAGCGTGTCCGCCGCCCACAGCCGGAACAGCAGGTACGCGGTCGACTTCTCGCTCGGCACCGCGACCGTACGCCCCGTCAGGTCGGTGTCACCCTCGCGGGTCAGCACCAGCGGCCCGCAGCCACGCCCGAGCGCTCCGCCGCACGGCAGCAGCGCGTACTCGTCCAGGACGTACGGCAGCACGGCGTACGACACCTTCAGTACGTCGAACTCCCCACGCTCGGCCATGCCGTTGGTGATGTCGATGTCGGCGAAGGTGATGTCCAGGGCGGGTGCGCCGGGGACGCGGCCGTGGGCGAGGGCGTCGAAGACGAACGTGTCGTTCGGGCAGGGCGAATAGGCGATCCGCAGGGACTGCTCACTGGTCGTCATACGGTTTTCCAACTCTCCAATGCGGGCGCGAGCTTCCCGAAACCCTCGGTGAGCGCGGCGAGCGCGTCGCCCATGCGCCAGGCGGCGCGGTCGCGCGGGCCGACCGGGTTGGAGATCGCGCGGATCTCCAGCACGGGCACGCCGTGCGCGGCGGCCGCCTCCGCGACCCCGAACCCCTCCATGCCCTCGGCGAGGGCCTCCGGGTGCCGGGCGCGCAGCTCGGCGGCGCGGGCGGCGGTGCCGGTGACGGTGGAGACGGTCAGGACGGTGCCGGGGCGCGCCCCGATGGCCTCGGACACGCCTCGTACGAGTGATTTCGGCGGCCGATGAGTGACGGTCCCGAAGCCGAGTTCGGTGACCGGGAGGAAGCCGTCGGCGGTCTCGGCGCCCAGATCGGCGACGGTGATCGCGTCGGCGACGACGAGCGAGCCGAGCGGCGCCCCGGGCTGGAAGCCGCCGCCGATCCCGGCCGAGACGACGAGGTCGTAGGGGCTGCCGCCCAGGGCGGCGGCGGTGAGCGCGGTGGCGGTGGAGGCGGCGGCGAGAGCGGGCCCGACACCGGCGGCCAGCAGGTCGTACCCCGCGGCCGTGCGCACCACGCGGAGCGCCCCGGGCAGCCGTATCTCCGGGGCCTCGGCCCCGGGAAACGCCCCTGCCACCGCGTTCCGTTCGACCGGGACGGCGGTGGCGACGAGGACGCGTACGGCAGGCGTGGTCAGGCCTTCTTCAGCTTGAAGGACCACAGGCCCTTGGCGGGGCTGGTGCCCATCTGGATGGAGACCGTGTTGGTGTCGCCCTGGGTGCCGTACTGGGCGTTGAAGAACGCACTGCCCGGGATGGTGCGGTACGTCTTCTTGCTGACATCGGTGAACTGGCGGCCGTTGACCAGGATCGTCCAGCCGCTGTCCGCGATCTTCGGGTCGACGCCGAAGCGGACCGTCTCGTCCTGGTCCACCTTGATCGACCTGATGTCGCCGGCGTTCTTGGCGCACTTCGTGAGCGACGCGGCGTCCAGCGCCTTGCCGTCGTTGTAGCAGACCGCCTCGGAGCTGACCGAACTTCGGCCAACGGTGACGGTCGCGACGGGCGTCGGCTTCTCGCAGGCAGACAGGACGAGCAGTCCGGCGGAAACGGCGCCGGCGGCGGCGACGGCGCGGCGGCGTCGCACAACGGATTGCAGCGTGGTCATGGCCGAAGGCTATCGGGCGCCCGCAGCCGTCTGCCCATGCGGGGTGCGGCGTGCCCGGTTCGTTACGCCACTCGCGCCCGCGACCGGCCGCCCTGCCGTGCCGAGGCGAGCAGTCCGCGCAGAGTGGTCAGCCAGCCTGCGGCCACGATCGCGGCGGCGACCACCAGGCCCAGGGCGCCGTTGAGCGGCATCACGATGCCGATCGCGCCGCCGAACACCCAGGCCATCTGGAGCATCGTCTCCGACCGCGCGAACGCCGACGTCCGAACGAGTTCGGGCACGTCGCGCTGGATCAGCGCGTCCAGGGACAGCTTGGCCAGCGCCTGCGCGAACCCCGCGACCGCGGTCAGACAGGCCACGAGGAAGGGCCCGAAGAACAGGGCGGCCACGATCGCAGTGCCGAGCACCACGGCGACGACGGTCACGATGATGATCTCGGGCGCCTTCGACTTCAGCCAGGCGCCGACGGCCGTACCCAGCGCGTTCCCCGCACCCGCCGCGACGCCGACGATCCCCAGCGAGACCGCCGCGCTCTCCCCGGGCAGCGGGTGCTCGCGCAGCAGGAAGGCGAGGAAGAAGATCAGGAAGCCGGACAGGCAGCGCAGGGAGGCGTTGGCGCCCAGGGCGTGCGTGACGGCGGGCCCGACGGTGCGCAGCCCAGGCCGCTTGACCTGTTTGCGGTGCGGGCCGTGCAGATGCTCTTCGTCGGCGGCCAGCAGCGCCACGTCCTCGCCCTTGGCGGAGTCCACCTTGGGCGGCAGCGAGAAGGACAGAAACGTCCCTGCGACGAAGATCACGAAGGCGCCGTACAGCGGCCAGGGGTCCCCGAGGGCATGCAGCCCCGCCGCGATCGGCGCGGCCACGCCGGTGGCCAGCAGGCCGGCGAGGGTGACCCGGGAGTTGGCCTTCACGAGGGAGAAGCGCGGGGGCAGCAGCCGCGGTACGACCGCACTGCGGACCACCCCGTACGCCTTGGAGGCCACCAGCACCCCGAGTGCGGCCGGGTACAGCTCCAGGCTCCCGCTCGCCACCGCCCCCGAGATGATCAGCGCGAGCAGCGCGCGGGCCAGCATGGCCCCGGCCATGGCGGCGCGCCGCCCGTGCGGCAGCCGGTCGAGCAGGGGTCCGATGACGGGGGCGAGCACGGTGAAGGGGGCCATGGTGATGGCCAGATACAGAGCGACGCGCCCCCGGGCCTCGTCGGTGGGCACGGAGAAGAACACGGTGGAGGCGAGGGCCACGGTGATCATGACGTCGCCGGCGCCGTTCACCGCGTGCAGCTCGATCAGCTTGCCCAGCCCCGACTCACCCGCCCCGTGGGCGTGCGTGGCCTTGCGGATCCCGCGCGCGGTACCGGTGACGGGGAAGTGCAGGGCACGCCCGACCGCGCGGACGGCACCGCCGACCCGGCCCGAACCGCCACCCCGAACGCTCCCCCTGTCCGCGGCTGCCACGTCGTTCATAGTGCCCCGAGACACCGCTCGATAGTGCGGTTTGCTCCCGAGCGAGTCGAGCCGACCCCGAACTCCCCGGAGATACGCCCGAGTCACCGACCACCCCATCGGCCGCCACCCCTCGTCCCGCGACGAGGACTTGACCCTCCACCCGGCCCCAACCGACTTGGCCGACAGAGGCGATCCGGCTGACTCGCGGCGACTGCCCCGACGCAGCCGACCGAAGCGGTCCGGCCGACCGGGTGACCGGGCGGCCGAGCCGGCCCAAGCGGCTTGGCCGACAGTGGCTGTCTGGGTGACCCAAGCGGCTTGGCCGACAGTGGCTGTCTGGGTGAGTGGGTGACCGGGCGGCCGAGCCGGCCCAAGCGGCTTGGCCGACAGCGGCGGTCCCGCCGACCGAGTGCCCGAGCCGACCGAGCCGGAGGAACGACTCGACGGGTTGGTCTGCCGGCCATGAAACCGACCACGGGCTCGGCACCTGGCAGCCGGTCGCTCCGCTACCCGGCCCGGCACATCGCGGCCGAACGACGAGACCAACGGCCCAGCACTTTTCAGCCGGCCGAGCTGACCGAGGCGACCTGGCGGACGGAAGCGAGCCGACCGGGGCCGACCGGCGCCGACCGCGCCGGACGAACCGATCGGCGCCCCGATTTCCGGCCCCCACGCCGACCACCGGGCCCGGCACTCCCAGCCAGTCGCTCCGCCCCTGCACCCGGAACTTCCCGGCGGACCGAGCCGACCACCGGGCCCGGTGGAGCCGACCGTTCCCCCGCCCGAAACTTCTGAGTCGACCACGCCGTCCCGGAACTTCTCGGCCGACCGTCTCGCCCCCTCGGCCCGGCACATCGCGGCCGACCCTCCGCCCTGCTCCTTCTCAGCGGACCGACCCGCCCCCGCCCCCGGAACTTCTCAATCGACCGCCTCATCCTCGGCCCCGGAACTTCTCGGCCGACCACCCCGCCTCCCGGCCCGGCACATCGCGGCCGACCCTCCGCCCTGCTCCTTCTCAGCGGACCGACCCGCCCCCGCCCCCGGAACTTCTCAATCGACCGCCTCATCCTCG